>CAVJSY010000080.1:0-7244 GCA_963652285.1 Oribacterium sp. | reverse complement strand
AATTAATATTAACTTCCATATGTTCGATACTACTAATAAAAGTGAAAGAGAAATATCATTTCAAGTATTAGATGTAATACTAAGTGATATGAGAAAGCGATATATTGATATATTAAATAAAGAATTTAATAAGTAAAATATTATAATTATTAAGGAAAAGGTGAAAGAATGAAAAAATATAATGTTATAGTAATTTTTAGTAAAGATATGAAAAGAACATTAATGTGTAAACGAACTAAAAATCCATATAAAGGTATGTTAAATTTAGTTGGTGGCAAAATAGAAAAAGACAATGACGGTTTAAATGAAGCATATAGAGAATTAAAAGAAGAAACAAATATAGGTAATGCTGATATTAAATTAACACACTTTATGAATATTGAGTATATTGCATACGATAAATTAATTGAAGTATATTATGGAATTTTAAATAAAGAAGTTGAATTAATAGAAGAAGTAAATAAATTAGAATGGATTGATATAAATGATAATTTTTTTGATATAACAAAATATGCAGGAGAAGGTAACATAGGACATATAATAGAAGAAATAAAAATAAACTTCAAAACCAATAAATAATTTAATTTATACTATACAACATGATAAAAAAATAACTCTACAAAAAATAGAGTTTAATTCTATTGTATATATGATAAAATATATACGTAAGGAGGAAATATGTTGACTATAGGAGAAAAAATAAAACAAATAAGGGTAATAAACAATTTAAAGCAAAGCGAACTAGCAAAAATGCTCTATGTATCAGAAAAGACAATTTCAAGTTGGGAAAACAATCGAACAGCACCAGATTTAAATATGATATACAAAATATCTGACTACCTTAAGACAAATTTTTATTATTTAATAAGTAATGAATATAACAGTGATAATATAGATGAAATTGAAGTAAAATTAAAAGTAGATAATAAAGAGTATGAAAGAATAAAAAATATAATTGAAAAGAATTCGGAATTTAAAGGAATATATAACCAAATAGATAATTATTATAAATTAGCAAATGCAAATCAAGAATGGTTAAGAATAAGGAAAGAAAATGGAAAATATATATTTAACTATAAAAAGAAATTAGCCAATTGTCATTGCGAAAAATATGATGTATTAATAGATAACTATAATAATTTAAATGAAATATTATTGGCACTTGGCACAAATCAAATAGGAACAATAATAAAGAAAAGAACGCGATATATTTATCAAGATAAATATGATATATCACTTGATGAGGTTGAGAATATAGGTAAATTTATTGAGATAGAACTGATTAATAAAAGCAAAAACTTTGAAAAAGACATTTCTAATTTATTAAATTTCATGAAAAAATTAAAAATAGATTTAAACATGATAGAGCAAAACAAATATATTGATTATATATATAATAAATATGAAGGTGAGAAAAATAATGAATGAAGAATATTTAAGATCATTACCAATAAATGATACATTTAGCCAATGGATTAACAATTTATTGATTGAGCCAAAAGAAGCAGAAAAAATAAAAAATGAAATGGAAAATTGTAATCATTTATTCGTTTTATTAGAAAAAGGAGAAAAAATAAGTGGTTGTCATTCAACAGATTATTATTACAACCCAGATAAAATAGAATGCGTTCATTGCGGACTAACTAATAAATTCAAAAAAATAGAAGATACAATAATAACAACAGGAGATGCCGAATTATTATTACTTCCACATCAGAAAAAGAAAACATTACAAAGTGAAATGTGGGAAAAAATATTTTCAGCAGCATACTCTAGTAATGGCAAATATTTTGATAATTCAAAAGTGAACCTTATAAGTGAAGAACCCTTACTAACTAATCATCCCAGATTATTGTATGAATGTGCCCTAGAAATTAATTCTATAGGAGACGCCAAAGAATTGTTTGAAATAATGAAGGCATTAAACTTTTTGGAAACCTACCAAGAAAAAATTAGATTTCAAACTAAGGAACAAGCAAATTCACTAATAGAAAGATATTATTCTAAAAAAGCAAGTAAACTAGTATTAACTAAAAAACAATATTCTACAGAATAGAGTTTCTTAATTTATAAATTATTTCAAAAAGAAGAATATGTAAAATTTTCTAAAAAAATGTAAACAAATTATTTTCAAGTAGTAATCCCTAAAAATTAATGATATAATTACAATAGGTAGAGATAATAATTTTGATGATGTTACTTAATGTTTATCCTTTATTTCCTTTATTAATAAGGGAAAAATCAATCAAATTAACAACAAGTAACAAAAACTATTGACAAAGAACACAATATATGCTATAATCATAAGCGTGTTTGGTTGATAATATTGTAGTACAAGAATAGGGGGAATTATTATGAAAAATTCTTATGTAATTGAATATTTAAACGAAAATGAATTTAGAAAAAAAGAAAGAGCAGTAAAAAAATATAACATGCTAGCATATAAAAAGCTAATGTTTGATTTTTATCCAAACTTTAGAGAAGGTAAATTTGATGGTGTCATAACTTCAAAAAATACAAAAGATAAAATCTTTAAGTATGATTTAAAATTACCAACAGACGCAATGTTTTCTAAAGTACATGGAGATATAATATTACATTATACAGTATATGAAACTCAAAAAATAGTAATGTTAGATACAATAGATCCAGAAGATATATTAACAGAAGGACATCAAAAAGAATTATCAACTTATAAAGGCGTAATGGTATCTAAATCACACGCTGAAAAAGATATGTTTAAAATTAACTTATTAAATATGTTAGATAAGTAGATGACAGTAATGTTACCTACTTATAAACTAGCATATAACATATTAGTATATATAGTAAGGAGTATACAATGAAAAATATATATAATGATAATGAGTACCTTAATATAGTAGATGATATTTTATATAATAAAGAATTTAGAAAAATAGATGGCAGTGTCCATCATGGACTATCTAGATTAGATCACAGTTTAAGAGTATCATATTATTCTTACAAATTATCAAAAATATTATTATTAAATACAAAAGAAGTAGCAAGAGCAGGATTATTACATGATTTCTTTGTAACAAAAGACATGACAAAAAAAGAAAGAACAATAAGTGCTTTTGTACATCCTAAAAAGGCTTTAGCAAATGCCGAAGAAAATTTTACTTTATCAGAAAGAGAAAAAAATATTATAGAAGCACATATGTTTCCATTGGTACCCCATAAAGTACCTAAATATATGGAATCTTGGCTAGTAAGTTTTGTAGATAAAATAGTAGCAACATATGAATTTTCATATTCATATGGTTCAAAAGCACTATGTAAGTTACCAAATGCCTATGTGATAACATTATTATTATTGTTAAGAAGAATATAAAGAACCATCCGGTTCTTTTCTTTGTATTATGTATTGTAAACCACAAAACAAAATAATATTTCTAATAATTAAGACATATAATTAACAGGAAAAGAGGAATATTATGGAAAAAACATATTTAGGAGTAGATATAGGATCAATAAGTACAAAAGGAGTAATAATAGATAAAGATAATAATATATTAGCAAGTGATTATTTAAAAACAGAAGGAAATCCAATAGGAGCAGTAAAACAATTAATACACTCCTTAAAAGGACAATTAGATCATAATAAATACAAAGTAGTATCAGTAGGAACAACAGGATCAGCTAGAAAATTAATTGGAACAATACTAAATGCAAGCATAGTAAAAAATGAAATAACAGCCCATGCTATAGGAACAACCTCAATAATAAAAGACGTAAGAACAATATTTGAAATAGGAGGTCAAGATTCCAAAATAATAATATTAGATAACGGAATAGTAACAGACTATGCAATGAATACATTATGTGCAGCAGGAACAGGCTCGTTTCTATCATCACAATCTAGAAGATTAGGAGTAGAAGTAGAAGACTTTGGTAAAATAGCTCTAACCAGTAAAAATCCTACTAATATAGCAGCAAGATGTACAGTATTTGCCGAATCAGACTTAGTACATAAAGCTCAAATAGGTCATAAAAAAGAAGACATAATAGCAGGATTATGTAAAGCAGTAGCCACAAACTATCTAAATAACGTAGGCAAAGGTAAAAGAATATTACCACCAATAGTATTTCAAGGAGGAGTAAGCAAAAATATAGGAGTAATAAAAGCCTTTGAAGACATAACTAAACAAAAAATAATAGTAGATAAAAATTCTCACCTAATGGGTGCTCTAGGAGCAGCAATATTAGCAAAAGAAAGCAAAATAGAAAAGGAATTCACCTTTAATATAGAAGATATCAAATTTGAAACAAAAGGTATTTATTGTAAACGTTGTGCTAATAACTGCGAAATAATATGTGTTTCAAAAAATAATAAAATAATAGATTCTTGGGGAAATAGATGTGATAGAGGAAAGTTAAAAATAGAAAGTAAATGATTAAATTTCATTATACTTATATAATAATGGCTATAGGATTTATCCTAACAGGATATTATCAAAATTTAATAGCATTTACTTCTCTTATAATATTTCATGAATTAGGTCATTATCTAGTAGCAATGTTACTTCATTTTAATGTAAAAAAAATAATTATTTATCCCTACGGAGGACTAACAAAAATAGAAGATTTAATAAATAAAGATATAAATAAAGAATTATTAATAGCAGTGTCAGGAATAATATTTCAAATAATATTTTATCTTATAATATTAAAACTATATGAATTTGGAGTATTAAGGTATTATACATATAATTTATTTAAACTTTATAATAATAGATTAATTTTCTTTAATCTTCTACCAATTTATCCATTAGATGGTGCTAAAATACTAAACTTAATACTAAATAAATATATACCATATTTATCATCTAACAAAGTAACTTTATACATATCAGTAATATCTTTAATATTTATACTTTCATTAAATATATATAAAAATAATTATTCATATATAATGATTATGGCAATATTATTAAATTATATATATATGTTTTATAAAGAATTAGATTATCTATTTAATAAATTTTTACTAGAAAGATACTTGTATAAAATAAGTTACCAAGATAAAAAAATAGTATCCTCCCCAAAGAAAATGTATAAAAATAGAAGTCATATTATAAAAAATAACCAAAAATATCAAAAAGAATCAGACTTTTTAAACAATTTGTTTGACTTACATAGAAAAATATGATAAAATTTATATGTTTTTAAGAACCTCGAGTTGTTAACTCAACCGCACTGAAAAGGTAAAAAAAGATTATATCTACCTCAAAGGCGAGTCTTAAATCCAATATGAAAATAAGGAGGTAAAAATATGAAAGCTATTATTGAAACAGGTGGAAAACAATACAGCGTAGAAGAAGGAAGCATTATTTATGTTGAAAAATTAGACGTAGAAGAAGGAAAAAAAGTTGTATTTGACAAAGTACTAATGTCTAATGGTGTTGTAGGAAATCCATACGTTGAAGGTTCAAAAGTAGAAGGTGTAGTTTTAAAAAATGGTAAAGGTAAAAAATTAACAATATTTACATATAAACCAAATAAAACTAGTACTAGAAAAAAACAAGGTCATCGTCAACCATATACAAAAGTTGAAATTAAAAAAATTGGCTAGGGCTAGGTGACATAATGATTAGGATAAAAGTATTAAAAAAAAATAATAATATAGAAAAAATAACTTTTAGAGGACACGCAAATTACGCTGAATATGGAAAAGATATTGTATGTGCAGCAGCAAGTGCTACTGTATTAACCACAATCAATGGAATATTATCTTTGGACTCATCTACTATAGATGTAATTCAAAAAGATAATAATATTGATATAAGTATTATTAAACATAATAATATATCTGATAATTTATTGAGTAATATGTTAAATTCCCTAAAAACTATAAGAAGTAATTATCCTAAAAATATTGAAATAATAGAGGAGGAATAATAATGGTTAAATTTTTAGAATTTAATATACAACTATTTGCTCATAAAAAAGGACAATCTTCAACAAGTAACGGAAGAGATTCAGCTGGTAGAAGATTAGGAGCAAAAGCTGCTGATGGTGAATTTGTAAATGCAGGTTCTATTATTTATCGTCAAAGAGGAACTAAAATTCATCCAGGTAAAAATGTTGGAAGAGGAACAGACGACACATTATATGCAACAATGTCTGGATATGTAAAATATGAACACTTAGGAAAAGATAGAAAACAAGTTAGTGTTTATGAAACTAGAGCATAATTAACTCTAAGATAAAAAAATTGATTTTTTTGAAAAAATCACAAAAATAATATTGTCAAAAATATAATAATGTGATATTATTATATTTGTTGATGGACCCTTAGCTCAGTTGGTTAGAGCATCCGGCTCATAACCGGGCGGTCATAGGTTCGAGTCCTATAGGGTCCACCATAATGTGCGAGTGTGGCGAAATTGGCAGACGCGCTAGACTTAGGATCTAGTGGTTTATCCGTGGGGGTTCAAGTCCCTTCACTCGCACCATTATTAGTGTCTTATAAAATCCAATAAATTGGATTTTTTTTTTTATTAAGAACCTACTTACCGCCCATTTATGAGCCGATAAACTTTTACTATCAAGATTAATACTATTTGTTAAAAATTATTACCAAAATATAGATAAATATGATAATATAAGTTATGTAAGGAGTTGATTTAATGAAAAATACAAAATATGATAAATTGATAAATAATTTTATTTCCATCAATAAAAAAGGATGGAATGAATCAGTCTGTAACGACACAGGAGGAGTTGGACTTACGTTTGAAAAATTATTAGACAAAAAAGCAGACAGTATGTTTTTTCCAGACTACTATGGAACAGAAATAAAATGCACTACCAGATATAGCAGATATCCAATAAGTTTATTCTCAAAAAGTTTTGATGGCCCGCTCCTATATGAAATGAATAGAATATTAAAAAAATATGGTAAAAACGATAGAGTGTATAATGATAAGAAGTTACTAAATACAAACTTGAGAGTTAATGAAAAAGTATTAGTTAATAACAAATATTTTTTTGAATTAAAATTAGATTATAATCAAGAAAAGATGTTTTTGTTTATATATGACATAACAGGAACTTTACTTGAAAATAGTGTATATATTGATTTCTATAGTATAAAAACACATTTACAAACAAAACTTTCTAGCTTAGCAATTGTTTATGCCAGCAAAAAAATAATTGATAAAAAAAATTACTTTAGATATTATAAAATGTCAATATATGAATTGATTTCTGCAGAAAAG
>CAVJSY010000079.1:0-8791 GCA_963652285.1 Oribacterium sp. | reverse complement strand
TGATAAAATTAAATATACAGAAAAGTGGTGATGAATATCAAAAATATTTCTAAATTTAAAGTAGAAAAATCAATATTAATTCCTATAATTCTCTTTGGAATAATAAGTGTAATAGCAATATATTGTACCAGAAGTTTATTAGGAAGTGAATTTCAAAACTATTATCTTAAACAAATAATATGGTATACATTAGGTATTGCTATAGCATATTTAATGATGCTATTAGGAAATAAGTTTTTATATCAAAATGCCTGGTGGTTTTACATAATCGGAGTATTATCTTTATTTCTAGTATTAATATTTGGTAAAGAAATTAAAAATGCCACTTGCTGGTTCAAAATAGGTTCCCTATCTATTCAACCAAGTGAATTCATGAAAGTATTTTTAATAATAATGTTATCAAAATTAATAAATGATTTCAACGAGACTCACACCAATCCCGAAATAATAGATGAATTCAAATTTCTAATAAAAATAATAATAATAGTTTCTATACCATCTATACTAACATTTATAGAACCAGATACCGGAGCCGTAATGATGTATCTAATAATAACAATAGTAATGCTTTTTATCGGAGGCATACGAAAAAGATGGTTTTTACTATTATTTCTCTTAATAGCAACAGTCTTAGGTAGTGGTGCCATAATATATATAACAAATCAAGATCTATTTACCAATATATTTGGCAGCACTCTATTTTATAGAATAGATAGAATTGTCAACTGGTCTAACGAAAGTGGACTACAGCTTACTAAATCATTAACAGCAATAGGATCAGCTGGTATATTAGGTCATGGCTTCAATCATACCCCAATATATTTCCCAGAAATGCAAACAGATTTTATATTTGCTGTTATTGCCTCTAATTTTGGACTATTAGGAGCGTCATTATTAATCATATTAATTATATTCTTTGACATAAACATAATTAATACTGCAAACAAAACTACAGACATAACAGATAAATATGCCATAGCAGGTATATTAGCAATATTACTATTTCAACAAATACAAAATATTTCAATGACAATAGGATTACTTCCAATTATGGGTATAACCTTACCATTCATAAGCTATGGAGGATCTTCCCTATTATCATATATGTTATTAGTAGGAATTATATTTAATGTTTCTAATGAATCATTAAGATTTACTAACTAAAAAAACAGATCAAACATCTGTTTTTTATTATATTATTATATATAAATAAGTAACAAACTAATATCTATTATTTTTTTAAAAATATAATACCTATCATTATATTAGCACTCCATAATGATGTATTGTAACAAAAAAAGATTCAGAATTTTTTTCTAAATCTTTGTTTTACCTCGATCTTCCTTTTGTTTCATTAGTCATTTGATAATTATATAATCTTTCGAGCTTTTCATTGTCTATATGAATTACTTTACTACCTTTAGGATTAATTTTTTTACCACCAAAAACTATCCATATTGCATCAAGTGGCATATCTGGCATTGAAGCTTCACCATCAGTAAAAATTATTTTATTTTCAACTCGTCTTGAGAAAGCACCTACAGCAACGTTGAAGTCAGTACCACCTCCACCTTTAAATCGCATCTTTTCTATATCTTCTTCTGTTTTAATATCATGAAATCCATAAAATTCTGTATCAAAACATCCAACTTTTAATTTAGTATGTTGTAATATATTTTTACATTCTCTTAAAAAATTCTTTAATAATACTGTATTTATCGAGCCACTTGTATCAAGAACAATTTCAGTCTCTGGCATAGGCTGTTCTTCTAAATTAGCACTAACTACGCCATCTTCTAATGTTGCATTTTTATAAGACCAATCAACATCATACTTAATTGCTTCTCTTAAAACATAACGCCAATCAATTAATGGTTTAGCAGTACCTATATCATTAACTGTTCTAATATCTCGGTTCGTTGATGTACCTGCTTGTGATGCTTGTTTTGAAATTGCCTCTTTTAATTCTTCTAGCTGTTTTTTCTTATCTTCAAGGTTCTTTTTAAAAGCATCTTTTTCTCCCATACTTTCAAGTTCTTCCTGTTTCTTTTCAAGTTCAGTTTTTTCTTTATCTCTTTTATCTTTATCTTTCCCTAATAATTTATCTAATGAACTTTCTTTTTTATCATTTTTTTCTTGTTGGTCTTTATGTTTTTTCACTGCTTGTTCCCACATACTGTGAGTATCATGCCCAACATCTTGTTTTGATTTATCTTTTTCTTGTGAATCTTCCCCAGATTCACCACCACTCTGTTCTTGTGATTGTTTTTCTTGGTTTTGTGAACTTCTACTACCTGAATTACCTTGTTGTTGTGATTGAGATTGTTGTTGATTACCTTGCTGATTTTGTTGACTATTATTAGCTTGTCCACTTTGTTGTTGTCCTTGCTGTTTTTCTTGTAATAATTTTTCATATAATTGTTCAGCATCATAATTAATAGCTTCTGGCATATCAACACCACCCGGTGCCATTTTCAAACCATCTCGCTTTAAAAATTGATTAATAACACCATCAGTAGCAATATTCCATAATTTAGGATCCTTACCTTCACTTCTTAATATATGATTGAATGCAATATGACATACTTCATGAGCAAATATAAAAGTTTGTTCATCAATACTTAATTTTTCTAAATATTCTGGATTATAATATATTGTTTCTCCATCTGTGCCTGTGGTTGGAATATCTTTGTTTTCTTTATAATCTACACTTGCTACTACACTCCCAAAAAAAGGATATTTAACAAGCATTTTTCTTTTTAATGCTGCTATATCATATTTCATAACTTACACCTCAAATTCGTGCAACTAGTGAAAATATTTCTTCACTTATTTTGTCTTTATTTATTTCGTTTGCAGTAACAATTATTATACAGTTTTTAGGTAATTCAAATGTAGATATTTTCCTATGTTCTAATAATTCACAAAACTTTAATTGTTCTTCTTTAGAAATCGAATCAATTTTATCAATTACTAATATTCTACTGGTATTTGTACTTAATATTTCATTAAGCCATTTAGGAGGTACAAAATCTGCTCCATCATAATGACCATTTAACTCTTTAACATCTACACTGGCAGGTACTACAACTGCACCATTCAAATCTTTACTAGATATAAAATCAACTAATATTGGTGCAACATTTGCTTTAATATATGATAATAATATTTCTTTCTTGTTTTTCATTATTTTCTTATACCTCCTCTCGACATTTCAGCAAGTTTTGCTTCTGCAAGTCTTTCTAACTTACTTTCATCGCCATGTGTCCATAAAGCATCAAAAATTGCTCCAAATTCTGCTCCTAATCCTGTAACGAATCCTCTAACTTTTTCTAAGTTATCATCATCTACCTGCGTTAATCCCATAGTTGTTGCATATCTTTCAGCAGTATTTAATGCCTGTATATCTCTATCGGTATAATTTCCATTTATTACATCATCTAATGTTATTACATATTGATTACAAAATTGTACAAATTCTCTTGTTATATCTTCACCTACTAATGCCCTTAACATTTCTGGACTTCCTGTTGCATAAAGCATCTTAGAAGCCATTTCCCACTTTCTAGGATCCGCATTAGGTTTCTCACCATCATACTTGCTTCTTAATGTTTCACCCTTCTTATAGGCAATATAAGAATAAATTGCTGGATGTATATTATGTTCACTTGCCCATTTTAGCCAGCCTTCGGTTGTTGTTTTAATATATACATGGGCAAATCTATTAAATAATGGTTCTGCTAACTGATTTGCAGCTAATGAATCTTTCATATCATTTCCTGCTGCTACAATTCTAGAATTTTCTGGTAATTTCCAAATACCATTTACTTCTCTATCTAAAACTATATTAAACGCTATACCTTGAATACTTGGTAGTGCATTTGTTATTTCATCAAAGAATACAACATGAAGTCTATCTGGTTCCTTTTCACATTTTTCCTGTAATTTCTTAAGCCATGTTGGTGGAACATCCATCATTTCTCCTGTTGATCCATTATATACACTTTTACCATTTAAACTTTCTGGTGTCGCATTACGAAGATATATTATTTCGCAAGTAGGATCTATTTGTTTTACTCTTGCAGATTTACCCTCTGATGAAGGACCGTGTAAGAATACTGCTACATCGCTTTCTATTGCTCCTCTTATGATTTCTTCTTCACTTACTTGTCCAAATTTTAAACCATAAGGGTTCCTTCTTCTTTCAGCTTGTTTTTGTTCTTCTTCAAATTGGGCTTTTTCTTCTGGCGTCATATCTTGAATACAAGTAAATGTTACAGGTTGAGTTAAATCTCGAAGCATATATCTATCAAGATATTCTTTCATTTCTGTTCTATCAAAATCACCTTCGTAATTAGTTTTTTTATCAAGAAATCTTATACCAGAAACCAATCCTTTTTTTGAAATTAAAATTCCTGTTCTATCATCTATCAACCATTTAACTGGTGATACTTCTACCCAAACATAATCACCATCTCTATATTCAACACCATTTGAAAGTTTGAATTTATCGCCACTAAAATCAGAGTTAGCTTTTATACGAATATATTTCTTTCCATGATATTCATATTCTTCATAAGTTACAGGTTTAAATTTTGTATCATAATCATTAAATTTTACAGAATCAAATGTGTAACTTCTTCCTGTTTTATTCATTCCTCTATTGTATTCTGACTCTAGTATATTTTGCATTCTTGAATCAGCAGCATTTTGAGGATATTCTCCATATTCTACTTCTTCTGTTCCATTGTATCCTTTCACTCTATTTGAGGAGATTTGAGAAAAGATTACAGAAGATTGCAAAGCTGGACGAACAGCACCACAACGTTCGTACCTATACTGGTAGTGACTACCACCATGCTCAGAAACCGTACTGACATCATTATCCCAATCATCAGATTTAGTCCAAAGCCAACCAGTTCTACCAGCTAAAGACCTATCTTCACCTATATTAAAATTAGTATCTTCACATAAATAACTACCTGTTAAAACACATAAATCTGTAATTGCAGCTTTTGTTCTGTATTTTCTAATTACTTCTAATTGAGATTCACTATCGCTTCCAAAAATTTGTCCTTCAGACAATAAAGTTAAATCTTGACTATTCATTTTAATCATCCCCTGCAGTTATATTTTACCATATAATTTCATTTTTTCTTATTGTTTTTTTGAAAATCCATAAATTTTATTTTATATTTTTTTATATGAAATTACTAAAAATAATCAAATATAAAATATTGATAGCAATATTTGCACTCCATAATGATGTATTGTAACAAAAAAAGAAACAGAAAAACCATTTCTTTTATTTACTAACAGGTAATACTGATATTGATTTTGCAATATTAATTAATTCTGAAGTCTCTAAAGTGTCACTAGCAACATAATATTCAATACCATTACTATCCCAACTTACAGACTTTGTGTTTACCACTCCTATAACATCTGCTAAAAATTCTAACTCTCCATTAGTAGGTATTATCAAACTATTTTCTGATGGCTTAATTGTTTCCTCTACTAATATAAATGGATTATCTCCTTCAAATGTTAATATTAATCTTTCCCCATTTTTTGTATCTATTTTTTCTTGATTAGTTAAATGGGTATTTTCTGGTAAGTACATAGGATATATTATATCTTCTATAGTAGCAGTTTCTTTTGTCTCTTCCTCACTATTAGTACTATTATCAGTAGTATTATTATCTTCTTCCTTAACAGATGAAGTATTATTATCACTTTCTTCTTTAGTATCATTATTATCTATCTTAGTATTTAATAATGTATTTAATTTAAAATAATCATCATTAAATTTTGGAGATAAATCTATCTTATCAAAAGTCATCTTTATTTGAGTATTACCATCACTATCTTTAACTTCTACTGTTTTAATATTTAATTTCTTATCAAGTACTACTCTTTGACTTACTAATTTCTTATTATTAGGATAATTTACCTTACACTTAAATTCATATCCATCATTTATTAACTTAAATTCTCTTTCTTCATCTTCTTTTATATCATCTACGATAGACTCTAATAAATAACTTTGTGAATTATTATAAGGCCAATCACTTTGAAATTTAAAACTTTTATTTAGTGAAGGTGTTACAACTATAATACTCTAAAGTATAAATATTAGTAAAAAAATTTATAATATATCTCTATATTATTCTCCTTATCTATAAGTATATAATCTACTAAACTAGATAGTAAGTTCTTATTTATTTTAAATAACTTTTCTATATCATAATTATTAACCTTAGATATACTATTATTAAATTTATCTTCTAATAAGGTAATATTATTTTCTAATACTTTATTTTCATTTATTATTCTATCTTTTATTCTCTCATACATATCTTTATTTATTAGATTATTTAATTTATCTATATACATATTATCTAATTTTAAATTATTATTTGTAATTTCTTTTTTTAAATAATTAATTTCTTTTTCTATATTATTTTTAGAATTTGTATTATTATTTAAATTATCTATTATTTTTTTTATTTTATCTTTAGAAACTTTAGATAATTCTTTGTTTACCTCATTAATAATAATATTTTCTAATTCTTCATATTTGACACTATGAGGAGAACAGGCATTAGAGTTTCTATGTTTTAAATAATAATTACAATTACCATATATTCTCATCTTTATACCGCTACTAGTTTTGCTTTTTTGAATTCTAAATCCTATAGTATGATTACATTCCTTACATCTAACTAATCCTTTTAACAGAATAGAAGTATTATTTTTAGTTCTATTTTTATTAAAATTATAAATATTTTCTGCTTCTTTGAAAATACTTTCATCAATTATTTTAGGACAAGTATTATAAGTTATTATCCAATCTTTTTTCTTGGTATGAATAATTTTTTTAGATTTATAATTTACTTTTCTTAATCTTCCTTGAGTAAGATTACCTATATATGTAGGATTAGTTAATATATCAGTAATAGTTCTAGTAGTCCATTCTCCATAACAAGTTGATTTTATTCCTCTATTTAAATTCTTATATATACTTGGTATTGGTATATTATCTTTAGTTAATATTCTACATATATTAGTAATACTATTACCTTTAATAAATAAATTAAATATTCTTTTAACTATATTAGCAGAATATTCATCTATTACTAATTTATGATGATCTAATGGATCTTTGTTATATCCATATGGCGCTGTAGGTCCTAAGAAATATCCCATTTTTCTTTTATTAGATATACTCATTTTTATTTTATCTGATATATCTTTTACATACATTTCATTATACATACTTTTAAATAATATCATAGTAGTATTATTTTTTTCATAAATAGCGCTATCATATCCATCTCCTAGTGCTACTAACCTCACTTGATGTTCGGGAAAAAATCTTTCTACATAAGTACCAAATTCAATATGATCTCTTCCTAATCTAGATAAATCTTTTACTACTACCATATTTATTTTATTTTCTATTATATCTCTTATCATTTGATTAAAACCAATTCTATTAAATGTTGTTCCAGAAAAGCCATCATCTACATATTCCCTAATTAATTCTAAATTATTTTCTTTAATATAATTAGTTAGTATTTCTCTTTGACTACCTATACTATTACTTTCTAAATTATTTCCATCTTCTTTGGATAATCTTAAATATATTCCTACTTTATAATTAGATGTCATAACCATTATCCAATTTATAATAAGTAATAATATAGTTATCTATTAACTCTTGTATTGGAGGTCCATCTTTTTTATAAATATTTAAAACTTTCATATTCTCACCCATTTAATAAATATGATGTAATTTTTATTTTAGACCTTGTAATAATTAAACAAATTATGTATAATTATTTAGGGTGAAAGATATGGCTAAAAGAAAAAAAGATGAACTTATTAGAATTATATTAAATCAAGGAAATATAGACGCTAATGAGAATTATGATGAATTAATTGAATTATTATTTGATGAACCAATTTCAATTAATGTTAATAAAGAAGAAAAGAAAACATTTGGAGAAAGTGTTGCTGATAAGATAACTGCTATAGCAGGATCTTGGACTTTTATTTTATTATTTTGTGGATTTTTACTTGGATGGATATTATTAAATTTATTTGTATTTGATGATTTAGATCCTTATCCATTTATATTACTTAATTTAATTCTTTCTTGTATTGCTGCTATTCAGGCTCCTATAATTATGATGAGTCAAAATAGAGAAGCAAAAAAAGAAAGTTTAAAGAGTACTAATGATTATAAAACTAATATAAAAAGTGAACTTATACTAGAAGCATTACACGATCAAATGAGTAAGATATTAAAAAATCAAAATGAAATATTAAATTATATTAAAGAAGAAAAAGAAAATAAACTAGATAATTAAAATAGTTTATTTTTTTATTAATCGGCTATAGATAATATAAATCTAAGCCGTAGTTCTAATTTAATAAATTAATTAACAACATACGGATCATCTACTGTTCCACTACCTATCATTTCAGTACCGGGGGCTAAAGAAACAGAAGGACGCACGCCGGGAGCCGAATTATTGACATTGTAGCTGTAGAGACCGCCATCAGAACTGACGTCGAACCCGCGCGCATAGTAGGCGTAGAAGTAGCCAGGCGACCCGGCCCACCAAATATTCCCAGTATAAAGATAATAACTATTATTAGACGATCCACTTCTAGCACCCGATAACATTATTTCATCTACAGTTAACAAACCAACCGGATAAGTTAAAAAGCCATTTCCATTACTTGAACTAGTTGTAAATTTATCTATATCTCTAGAGCAAGT
>CAVJSY010000078.1:0-4250 GCA_963652285.1 Oribacterium sp. | reverse complement strand
AGGAGATGACAAAATAGCTTAGTATTCACTAAACTATTAGTACATTTATATATATTGGGATGTATTATTAAACCTATTATTCTAGATTTGAACCCCCCCCCATTTTAACATTTTGTTAACCATATTTATCATACCTTTCTTGCTATTTTAACTATTTAAATTATAACAAATTTATCAAATTTTGAAAATAGATTTATTATAATTTATTAGAAAAAAAGAATGATAAATATATTATCACTCTCTAGTTATGTATTGTATTACTTATATTATTTCATTAATCTCTCTACTTTTATAACGAAAGATAAACTACTTAAAGCCACTATAAACTTATCTAACTTCTCAGTATTTTCTACCAAAATAGTTAAACTATATATCTTAGTATCACTCTTATTAACAGTAACAATACCATCTACAATAATACCATTACTACTAGCCTTACTAATAATATCAAGTAAATTATCATTAGTATTAGTATAAATAATTATATCAGTAGGAAACTTCTTAGAACCATCAACATTCCATTTAACATTAATTAATCTCTCATCAATATCCATTATATTTCTACAAATACTTCTATGAATAGTAATACCAGATCCCTTAGTAATATACCCAATAATATTATCACCAGGAATAGGTTTACAGCATCCACTTAAACTTACTTTAACTTCTCCTAATCCCTCTACTAAAATATCATTCTTACTACTAACTTTTTTTACAACACTTTCATTAATTTTCTCAATTATATCCTGAGTAGTTTTCTCTTCTTCCTCTTTTTTTAGAATTATTCTTAATATATCTTTAGCATTATATTTACCATTACCAATACCAATATATAACTCTCTAGCATCTCCTATTTTTAATTCTTCTAATATAGTATCAATATTTTTATTAGATAAAGTCTCATTAATAGGTAATCCATTTTTTCTAATTTCAGCATTTAAAAGATCACTTCCCGCCTCTAGACTATTATCTTTATCCTGCTTAGTAAAAAATGATTTAATCTTATTTCTAGCCTGACTAGTAACAACAAAATTAAGCCAATCCCTATTAGGACCCTTACTACCCTTACTAGTATTTACTTTAATAATATCACCAGTATGCAATACATAATCTAATGGCACTATATTATCATTAACTATAGCACCCACCATAGAATCTCCTACTTCACTATGAACTTTATAAGCAAAATCAACAGGTGTAGATCCAACCGGTAATTCCATAACATCTCCCTTAGGAGTGTATACATATATGGAATCATTAGTTAAAATATCCTTTTTTATACTATTAATAAAATCAACACTATTATCAGATTCCTCATTAAGTTCCATAATACTTCTAAATATTTGTAACTTAGCCTCCATAGAATCCTTAACTGTCTTTACACTACCATGAGCCTTATAAGACCAATGTGACGCTATACCATATTCAGCAATCTTATGCATATCATATGTTCTTATCTGTATCTCAAATAACTTACCATCTACCCCAAACACAGTAGTATGAAGTGATTGATATAAATTAGTTTTTGGCATAGCAATATAATCTTTAAATCTATTAGGAACTGGTTTATATTTAGAATGAATAAGTCCTAATACTAAATAACATTCAGGTTCTGTATCCACTAAAACTCTAAGTGCTAAAATATCATAAATATCATTAAATTTCTTTCCCTTAGATAACTTCTTATAAATACTATAAATACTCTTACTTCTACCAAATATCTCATGCTTAATATGATGCTCATCTAATAAATCAGAAACCTCTTTTAACATATTAGCAACATCATCATCCATATCTCTTTTCTTAGCATTTAATTTTTCTAATATATCAAAATAAACATCAGGTTTTAAATATCTTAAAGATAAATCTTCTAATTCACTTTTAATTTTATTAATACCTAATCTATCTGCTACAGGAGTCAATATTTCTAAAGTTTCTTTTGCTTTCTTCTTCTGCTTTTCCTCAGTCATTACATATAAAGTTCTCATATTATGAAGTCTATCAGCAAGCTTTATAAATATAACTCTAACATCCTCAGATAATCCCACTAATATTTTTCTTTGATTAGCAGCCATTTGCTCTGAAAAATTATTAAAATGAAGTTTATTAATTTTAGTAACACCATCTACAAGTAATGCCACATCTTCTCCAAATAGTTTAGCCTCTTCTTCTTTAGTACAATCAGAGTCTTCTATAGTATCATGTAAAAGTGCTGCCGCTATACAAGCAGCATCAACTTTTAACTCAGTAAGAATAAGAGCTACATTCAAAGGATGTTGAATATAATCATCACCACTAATTCTCTTTTGCCCAAAATGCTTCCTCTCAGCATATTCATACGCCCTCATTATCAAATCAAGATCCTTTGAATCTTCATCGTACTCTTTAACTTTATTAACAAGCATATCTATAGTAACTAATTTATTTTCTTCTTCCATACGATCACTTCCATATACTAAATATTAAAACATATCCCCATATTTGTCAAGAAAAAAATATACTTACAATATATCTAAAGTAAGCATATTCTTTTGATTATTATTTATTCTTTTTTTCGTAAGAGGAACCACTAAAGTATTATCTTAATCATCAGTTTTCGAATCTATAATTCCTTCTAAAAATAATTTTCTAGTATATTCACATAATTCATTTAAACATTTTCTTTCTTCTTAAATCTATATACTCAAGTTCCTCATCAATAACCATCCTAATAATTAATTTTTATATCATTATAGTAATTAGTATATTTCTTTTCTATGAACTACACATTTTAATCTTTAATTTATTATTTTTAATTTTAAACATAACACTACCATCTTGATCTGTTCTATATACTTTTATATTCTTTAAATTATTTAAAACTTCCTTATTAGGATGCCCATATTTATTATTTTTACCCACACTAATAAGTGAATATTTAGGACTTATCTCATCTATAAAAGATTTACTACTACTTGTCTTACTTCCATGATGCCCTACTTTCAACACATCTACATTATTTATATTATATCTATTCAATATATCTCCTTCCTTTTCAATTCCAGCATCACCCATAAAAAGAAATTTATAATTATTATAATTAAAATATATTACACTAGAATTATTATTCTCATCATCATAAATTTTAGTATTTAAAAAATAAAAACTATAATCTTTAATATCTAATTTCTCAATACAAGAATAATACTCAATATTATCTCTAACCAAAACATCAATCAATTCTTGCTCTAAATCATTATAATTACCACAATTAAATATAACTTTTTTAACCTTATAATTCTTAACTAAATTAATACTCTCACCCATATGATCATAATCCCCATGGCTAACAATCAAAGCATCTATTTTATCTATTCCCATACTTTTTAAATATGGAATAATTTTATTATTCGCAATTGAATATTCTTTATTTCTCTTTTTCCACTCCTCATCATTATAACTAACTATCCCTCCAGTATCTATCAAAATATTACCAGAATTATATGGCATTTTAATAAAAATACAATCTCCTTGTCCCACATCTAACATAGTTACAACCATTTCAGAATTAAAATATCCAATATTCTTATGTAAAACTAAAATACTCAATAAAATAAATATATATTTTTTATTTAAAATAGATAAATAAATAAAGACATAATATATTAAAATTAACAATATACCTCCCTTTACAAACACTATTTTAAACAAATCAATATTATTAACTAACCTATTTGAAAACTCCAAAATAAAAGTAAAAACATTCAAAATATTAACCATAAAACCAAATACAAAAGATAATAAACATAAAGGAAATACAATAAAACTAACAAAAGGAATATAAATTATATTAATAATAATCGAAATAAAATTAACCTGATTAAAATAATAAATACTAATAGGTAATGTCACCATAAAACATAAATATGATAGATATAAACTTCTCACAAACTTATTAGATATTCTCTTAATCTTATTATTAAATACCGCAATAGAAAAAGAAACAACATATGAATATTGAAACCCTATCTGTAATACAAAATAAGGATTAATAATTAAAATAACATCCAAAGTAATTAGTACAATATCAATCTTACTAATTTTTATATTACTACACTTGCTAACTCCAGATACTAAAAACATAATACTAGCTCTTAATATTGAAGCACAATAATCCGTTAAAAATAAATAAAATAACAAAAATATCAAAGCATATAAATATTTAATAAAATTATTGTAAGTCAACTTATCTAAAATAATAAATAATATCC
>CAVJSY010000077.1:0-19000 GCA_963652285.1 Oribacterium sp. | reverse complement strand
CAATTAATATCTCTTTTGGAACTTGTGTCGTCAAACCAACTTTATTAAATAAATAAGCACCTGTAAAATAACCCTTTTTACCCTTTTCATCACAAATATATTTTTTTTCAATTACCTTATTAATATTTAAAGTTTTATCTCCAAAAACACCCTTTGTTGGCTTATAATAAATACCCTTTATAAATTGAGATAATTTATTTTCTTTAACCAATCTATTTATATACACATAAATATTTTTAAATACATTATCAAAATTATCCTTTATTATTGTTTTAAAATAATCTTTAATTTCCTCAATAAAAATAGGCTCATCATATGGACATTTATCAATATATTTAATCAAAACATCATTATAGTTCATAATAGCACCTCCTATACATAATATGTTATTATTTTATTGCTTAATAACTATTTTTTCATCAATTAATAACATTATATTACTTTTTTATTTATATGTCAAGTTTTTAGTTTTTAATAAATTAAATAAGAATATTCATTACAAAAAAAGAAAAATCAGTACGTATCAAACATACTGATTTATTAAATTCTATCCTATTATATTTAGAAAGTATATCCACCATCAACACCAATATTTTGAGAAGTAATATATCTAGCCTCTTCACTACATAAAAATGCTACCATATTAGCAATATCAATAGGATCTTGAGGTTTTCCATTAGGAGTACCTTTATTCCATTCTCTCCATACTTCTTCGCGTTTTTGAGGATCATCCCCTGCAATTTGATCAAGTATTTCTTCCCACATACTAGTTCTAATAATACCAGGACATATACAATTTACAGTAACATTATCCAAAGCAGCTTCTCTACCCAAAGATGCAGTAGCAGCCAAAACAGCAGCCTTAGTAGCACTATAAACACTAAATCCACCTAAGCAAGCCTTTGCAGCAATAGAAGACATATTAACTATCTTTCCATATTTCTGAGGTCTCATTAAAGCTAAAGCTTCTCGACAAGAATATAATGTACCCTTAATATTAATATCTATAGACAAATCTATATCCTGTAAACTTTGCTTAGTAATTTCTTCAGTTAAACAAACACCAGCACTATTAACAACAAAATCTACTCTTCCCCATTCGTCCATCATTTTTTTATACATAGCATGAACACTATCATAATCTCTTACATCTGAAGGATATGCAATAGCTTCCACACCATACTCCCTAATTTCCTTACAAACTTCTTCACATCTTTCAGGAATTTTATCAGCAATCAAAACAGAAGCACCATTCTTAGCAAAAAGTAAAGCACATTCTCTACCAAGACCACTACCACCACCTGTTACTAAAGCCTTTTTTCCCTTAAAATTAAATTCCATATAAACACTACCTTTCTCTACCTTCATACATTGTTATTATACCACCATATAAATAATTCTATAAAAATTTAAAACTATTTACAAAAAATATTTATATAAAATGTAAACATAAAAATACAATACATAATACAAATTTACAATATCAAATATCTATAAATCATCTATTATTAATAATTTTTATAATATCATTCCCATACATCTCTATTTTTTAGCAGCAAACCCAGGAACTCTTCCCAATTCTTTTAAGTTTTTAGGTCTCATATTAACTAATGAATCCAAGGAAAAATGATAAGAACTATTTCCTATCATTTAACAATTTCTTTAAATCATTCTCTAGTTTACTAATATCATTAGGACTCATAAAAATATATACACAATTATCATATTTATTCAACTTAGCAGCCTCATCAATATCAATATGATAACAATTATCTAACTTATCAATAATTAAATTAGATGTTACATCCGGATAATCTTCTTGTCTTTCTCTAGCAGGATGAATATCCAATACATAACTAGCACATAAATACTCAAATATATTTACCAAATCCATAGCAAACTCTTTAGTTCTAGTAAAAGTATGTGGTTGAAATATAGCAACAATACTCTTATCAGGATATTTTTGCTTTATAGCATTTATTGTAGCCTTAACCTCATTAGGATGATGAGCATAATCATCAATAACAACATTATTACCAATTATTGTTTCATTAAACCTTCTTTTAGCCCCCTTAAACATACTTAAACTAGAACTTACTTTTCTAGCATCTATTTTTTCTAAATAACATACACTAATAACTGCAAGTGCATCTAATAATTGTCCCTCTCCAAAAATAGGTAAATCAAAATGACCATAACCATCTATATCAAAAGAAGTACCATTACTATTATAGTCTACATTTATAGCACACAAATCATTTTTACTACTAAGACCAAAAGTAAATAAAGGCTTATTTAGTTTTAACTTATCTAAATACTGATCATCTCCCCAAGCAATAACCATCTTCTCGGCAGAATTGGCATATTCTTGATAAGCATCACATATATCATCAATATCTTTATAATAATCTACATGATCTAAATCAATATTAGTAATAATAGCATAATATGGATGATACTTAAGAAAATGTCTCTTATACTCACAACTTTCCAAGGCAAAAAATTCATTTTCTTTTGAAGCATATCCAGTACCATCTCCTATCAAATAATTAATACCACATATATTATTTAAAGTACAAGCAAACATAGCAGTAGTAGTAGTCTTACCATGACATCCCGCTATACATATAGTCTTAAACTTCTTAGTTAGTTCTCCAACCATTTCATTATATTCATAAATTTTCAAACCAAGTTCCTTAGCTTTTTTTAATTCTACATTATCATTCTTAATAGAACCACCCTTAATAATAATCATATTATCCTTTATATTATTTTCATCATATACAAAAAATTTAATATTATTTTCTATTAATCCAACTTCAGTAAAAAAATGTTTATCTATATCACTACCATCAACATCGTTACCTAATTGTTTTAATATAATTGCTAAAGCACTCATACCAGTACCTTTAATACCAATAAAATGATACATACAATCTCCCTCTTTCAGTATATATTATACACCAATAATCAAATTTAGAAAATACCCAAAAAAAAGAGACTTACTTAGCCTCTACAATTAACTTGATAGCAGTTCTTTCTTCACCATCTATTGATATATCAGTAAATGCTGGTATACATACCAAATTTTTACCAGATGGTGCTACAAAACCTCTCGTCACTCTTAAAAAGATGAATTAACCCATTCAAAGGTAAATTATACCTTTTGTTTCCCTCAATTTTTAACTGACAATGAAGAACTGCTTTTTTACCTCCCGTATTAGTATGATTAGTTTCAACTATTATTTTTTCAAATAAAGAAGAAACAATTGAAAGTACACTATCATCATTTTCTATAGTAATACTTTCTATGACATTTCTTAATGATTGCACAGATTCGAATGATGTTTTGGCATTTTCTTCAAGTGCAACTATTTTGTCAAATGCTTCGTTTAAAGCATTTATTTTAGAGTTATATTTATTTCTATATTCAGAAAACTCCTCTGATGTAATTTCATTACTACTTCTCATCATAAATAAGTTATCTTTTTGTTTTTCTGCCTCAATAATTTGCTTACTTATTTTTGATTTTTCATTTTGATAATTAGTGGTATGACTTGCTTCATTTAATAAAGTATTTATTTCCTTTAGAATACTTTCTTTATCATCAATAATATTTTTTATTATTGGTCTAAATGCTTCTGCAAGTTCATCCTCATATAGAAGTGGAGAATTACAACCATTAGATTTTGCCTTACCGTTTCTTCTATAAGTATCACAACCCCAATAAATTCTCTTACCATTTTTTAATTTCCAGTTGCCTCTGATATAAGTGCAACCATCATGAAAACATTGTAGTTTTCCAGATAAAGGGAATCTTCCAGTATAAACACTCTTATCATCAGCTGAATGTTTTTTTCCTCTAGCATCTATTTTTTCGTTTGCTTGATTCCAAAGTTCTTCATCAACTATTTGTGGAACATTTTCATTATCTCTATATAATATCCACTCATCTTTTGAATGAAGTTTTCTTTTCTTTGTTCTAAAGTCAATTGTCTCTCCCTTATTAGCACAATAGTATCCTTTATACTTAGGATTTCTAATTATATCTCTAATATTAGATGAATGAATAGGATTACCTTTACTATTAGTATATCCATATTCTTCAAATAACTTATGACTTAATTTGGTAGTGCCAATATTGTCATAAACATATAACTCAAAGATTTTTTTAATTATTTCTGCTTCTTCTGGAACAATAACAAGTTTCCCATTATCTTTTTTATAACCAAGTATATTATTACTACCACTAACTCTACCTTTTTCAACACTTCTTTTATTACCAAACTTTACTCTTTCAGATAACTTTCTTAATTCTTCTTGCGCTAAACTAGACATTATTGTTAATCTTAGTTCAGCATCAGTATCTAAAGTATTTATATTATCTGTTTCAAAAAACACCCCAATACCATATAGTAATAGTTCTCTTGTATACTGAATACTATCCAAAGTATCTCTTGCAAATCTTGAAACTTCTTTAGTTAAAATGAAATCAAAACATCCCATTTTAGCATCTCTTATCATTCTTAAAAAGTCATCTCTTTTTTTAACAGATGCTCCAGAAATTCCTTCATCTACATAACCTTTAACAAAGGTCCAGTTGGTAACCGATTTAATTAGATTCTCGTAATACATAACTTGACTATCTAAAGAATTTAATTGCTGTTCTAACTCTGTAGAAACTCTAGCATAATATGTAACTCTGAGTGGCAAATCATATATGGTTTTTCCTTGACTTAGCATACTCCTTAATTTGAGTATATCCATTATACTTTGCCTCCCAATTTAGATTCTACCATCAATTTTTCAAAAAAATAAATCATCTTATTACTATATTTAATTATTTTAATATCAACCATCTCCTTTGCTATAAAACTATATCAATACTTGCTCTTATAAGTTCTTTAGGAACTATATACATTTCTAGTTTTTTTTCTAATTTATTTTTTACATATTCATATTCTTTTAAACCTATCTTTTCGTTTTTATATAATTCTTTAACAATTGCTAGTTCTAATTCAATTCTTGCTTTAATAATAGATGATTCATTCATAAGTTTCCTCCCATTATAATTATAATTATAATTATTAAAAAAAGAACCAAAGGTTCTTTAAGGTTTTAATGCTGTTATTGGTACTACATACACTCCATCATCTCTTTTATATGCATAATCTATCATTCCACAGACTACACATAAAAATGCAGGAGGTGTAACACAACTATTTTTAAATTGTAATAAATTCTTACTTGCTTCATCAATTAATCCAACACCTAATTTTATTTCTATAGCGCCAAATGTACCATCTCTTAATTCAACAATTGCATCTACTTCAAAGCCAGTATTATTTTCATGATAATGATAAATCATTCCACCTAAATGTTCTATATAAATTCTTAAATCTCTTACAACTAACGCTTCAAACATAAAACCAAATAAATTTAAATCTTTCATTAAATGTTCTTGTTTAAGTCCTAATAATGAACATGCTAAAGAAGGATCAATAAAATGTCTTTTAGTACTTTTACCCACTCTAATACTTGATCTTATTTTTTCAGAAAATGGAAGTTGATTTTTAATCATATGGATATTTTCTAATACTGTTAAATAATCAGATACTGTATTTCTATTTATAGAATATTCTTGATTATTACTATATTCAAAAATATCACATATAAGTTTTTCATTAGTAACCAAAGTAGATTCATTTCTTGCTAAAGATTTCATAAGCATTTTCATTTTATTTTTATCTCTAATAACTTCATCATAAAAAATGTCATGATCAAGAACATCAGTAATATAACTTTCTGGTAATCTATAATAATTTTTAGGATCAAATTCTAAACTAGCAGGCCATCCACCTCTTATAATTAAATCAGCAAATTTTTCCAAAGTTGGCTTTTCTTTCAAATTAATATTAATATTTTCATTTTTAAATAAAGAATTTAAAGAAACTACACCAGAAGAATCACCAGATTCATATAAGGACATTGTATACATATTTAATTTATATATTCTTCCTGCACCTGAATGAAAAATATCCTTTTTATTTACTGGAACAGAAGATCCACTTAAGATAAATTTTCCTTTTTTACCATCCTCATCACATTTAGTTCTAACATCATCCCATATTTGAGCGATTGATTGCCATTCATCTAATAATTCAGGATAATCATTTGTATAAATTAAATTTCTATCAATTAATGCCTTTTGATAATCAGAATTAGGATTATCCGATTTTGTTAATAAAACAGATGAATTTGCATGATTTAAAGCAGTCCAAGTTTTACCACAATATTTTGGTCCTTCTATACTAATTGCTCCAAACATTGTAAGTAATTCTTCTATTTCATCATCTATTAGTCTTTTTGTATATCCTTTTCTTGTAAGTGCCACATTATCACCTCTTTATTTCATAATAATTATATCATAATTAATGTTCTATTACAAGTATATCATGCAAATTTCACATATTTCATTATGCATTTTTCACAATTTTCAACAGGCAAATTTCATGAATGTTATATTGCACAACTTATTTCATAAAATAACATCTCTATATAAGATGTTATTTATGTATGCTAAGTCAAATTTTTCACTCAAAGCTACTTGCCTTCATCTAACAATATCATATACTGAGTTTATGGAGTGACGAGACCTCTCGCTATAGCAATAGCCTTAATAGCCTGATTCAAAGCACCAGCCCCTATTGCTTGTATTTCAACAATTCCTTTCTCCCTAAAAACATTAGCAAGAGCGCCTGCAACAGAATTAGGATTTGATTTAGTGCCAACTTTTAAAGTTTCCATATTATTTCATTCCTTTCTTTATCGACTACAATAATATATATGTAATTAATAAAGAAATATTAATAATTTATTCATTGATTATTCTTTTCATCTCATCTATAGTACTCAAAAAACTAACATCCTCAGTAAGAATAACTCTTTGACCTGAAAAATCAATATAATCAGAAGATATATACACCTTATAATAATCATTCTTGACATAAGTAACTCCAGGATCTGAAGCAACTGTCTCAATCTTATCACTCTTCTTATCATAATAAGTAACACTATTGTTATCTGCAACAACATAAGAAAATGGACTTAATTCAACCTTGTTATCACCCATAACCAAAGTTATATCCTCAATAAAGAAATATAAATCTTTACCATCATATAAAAAGTAATGACCCAAATAATCATTATATTTATTAGTAATTAAAGAATATCTCTTATTCTCGTATTTAATATAAGATTTAGCCTTAGTCAAATATTCAGAACAATTCATAACAGGAGTTACAACACTCATATCACTAGGAAATATTACTATATCACTATTCTTATCATACATAGGAGTAGAATCATAATTAATATTTCTATCCTTAGGACTTATCTCTTTAATAACGCCCTTCTTATCATAAGTAATATCTGCATCATATGAAACTTTTTCGTTACCAAAATACTGATAATAACTACCACTAACAACCTTAGTATAAACAAAAGTTTTAGAAACAACATAATAAATAATGAATCCCAAAAATATTACTAATAATAAAACAATTGGTATTAATATCTTATAATTATCAGAAATAAACTTCTTAAACTTTAAATTATCCATAATAACCTCCTAATATATAAATCTATAAGTAATATCAGGATCAAAACTATCATTAACATTAATCTTAATATTATATAAATTCAAACTAACCTCATCACCAGTATTAAACTTACAATCACTAATATCTATACTACCAGTAATTTCATTAACTGAACCTAATGTAGAAATAGTACCTGACGCTACACCTTGATTACCTTTAAATAAATTCAAATCTCCACCAGATATAGTATAATAATTATCAAAAGTAATCTTATAATAAACTTTATTATTATATACTCCAGTAACTTTCATAGCCATACTAGGAACCTTAGTACCAACAGTAACTTCATCAAAAGTATAAACTTTTAAAATACCACTATTATCATAATAAGTATATCTAAAATACAAATTATAATATGTATTAAACTCAAGTTCATTTATAGTAGCAGTAGTATCATTCTTAGATAAATTAATTTGTTTCTTTCTATCAGGATTATCTGATTCCTCAATATCAATATAAACTGATTGATACTCATTCTTAGGATCGTACACAACATAATCTACACCAATTGAAGACAAACTAGTAGTTACTCTAATAACAGAGGTATTTTTAGTAGCATTCTTAATTTCATTAACTGCGCCATCTGAAACCCCTGGGTTATAATTAGTATCACTACCAGTAGTAGTATCACTATTACCACCAGTTCCACTACCACCTATAGTACCATCGCCACCTCCAGTACCGTCTCCAGAACCAGAACCGCCTCCGGTACCAGTTCCACTACCGTTACCACCTATTCCAGTTCCAGAACCTGTTCCATTTCCATCAGTACCATTACCCGAACCAGAACCGCTTCCACCACCAGTACCAGTTCCAGAAGTACCAGAAGTAACACCACTAGTAACAGAACCATCTCCACCAGAGCCAGAACCATTACTTTTACCGTAAAGATTAGTACTACCAATAACTTTCTTTAAATCAATATCCTCTCCACCAAAGTTTAATTTTTCATTAGCAATATCAAAAGTATAATTACTAGTTTTAATAACCTTTGGTTTAAAAGTTTTTAAATTAACATTGTTATTTAATAATGTAGCACCACCAGACTTATCAAGATTAATAAGTAAATAATTAGAAGTTACAAACAAACCATCAGAAGATTCAATAACTCTATCAACTATCAAATATTTTCTATCAGCAAGTTTATAAAAGTGAGACTTAACAGAACTTTCAATAACATTCTCATCTTTTAAAATTTTAACATCTCCTGTATTTAAAACCTCATAATATTTTCCATATAACTTTAAATTACCATTACTAGTATCATAAACAACTGCATGATCAGTAAGATTAATCATACTATCATCATCAAGCAAATAATAATTACCACTCCACTTAATTTTAAGTTTAGTATCGTTAGTAATATCTATTTTGTTTTTATCTGCATCAAATACAACACTACCCGCACTAGCAGTATATTCAATCTTACCAACATCTAATACTTTTTTTAGGAAGAAAGAAAATATGACTACAATAACTAATGCAATTCCCATAATAATCCATATAAATTTCTTATTCTTCCCATCATATTTTCTCATTTAAATTCCTCCTATCATTAAACCAAAATAGAAAATGTATTACTATGTATTTTCTTCTCACCATTTTCATCTATAGTATAATAAGTAATTGCGACATTATAAGTACCACTAGTTTTGAAGTCAAAATTACTATTAGATAGATCAACTACCAAACTATAGTTATTACCTTTTTTAGTAAATATAGAATCTCCACTAAGACTACCAGTAATTGAAGTAGTACTACCTCTCAAAGTAACTTTATAGTCAACTTTTTTAATATTATTTAAATTATTACTACCAATATACTCTAACTTAAATGAACTATCACTTTCTTTACTAATAACAACATTACCTAAAGTAATACCTGCACTAAGTGGAGTATATATATAGTCAATATAAGAATCAGGTGTTTTAATTTTATTATCATCTCTATTAAAACTAACGTTATTCCTATATGTATCATAAGATAATTCAATAGAATATTGAGTATTAGAATTTAACTTAGGAAACGTAATTGTACAATTATCACTATTAGAAACTAATTTAGAACATACGTTTGTAATATCAATAATTTCAGAAGACCCAGGTTTTGTAATAATAGTTTTATTATTATCATTCTTAACAGTATAAACAGTTTCACCATTATTATTTTTTAAATCAATATAAAATTCACCGCTCTTCATAACGTAATCAGAATCATTTACAGTACTGACCTTAAATTCAATATAATATCCATTATCATCACTATATCCACTATTAAAATTAGTAATATTGAAAGAAGCAGATTTTAACTCATGAACATCAATACTAATTTTTTTATTAGTAGCATTAACTTCACTAGAAAGTATTCCATCATATAAAGTAAGTTGCCTATCCGTATCATATCCTTTATCACTATAATAAGGAATAGCAAATACCTTCAAATAATAATATCCATCACCAAATACAAAATTATTATTATCAAATGAATCAGATTGATGCAAAGTATCATCATTAGATTTTATACCATGTGTCCCATCATTAAAAATTTCAAGATAACATTTAGCAGGATCGGTACAATCACCACCATCATAATTAAGTAATTTAAAAGTATTATCTTCTTCTTTAACATATAATCCTAAACGTATTTTCATATAATTACCATTAGTAACATTAACATTATATTTAATAGCCTTAGTACTAATAGATTCCCCCTCATTCTTATATCCTACTGCTAAACTTTTATATTCTAATTTGTTAAGTAACTTATCTACACTCAAAGTAGAAGTCTTATAAGTAGTTTTAACATATTCAGTATAATTACCATCATATACTTTAACCATATTACCATCTTTCATAGAAGCCCAAACATCATACATATACTCAGTTTCTGTATCCAAATCAATAATTGTTAAATTAGTACCATTTTTTAAATTTATCAAAGCCTTTCGAAATTCGTTATTACCATCTTTTATAAGAGTACCATTTTTATCATATAACTTAACATATAAATAATAATTGCCATCTTCATCCTTTTTAAATTGACTTTTCAAAGTATCTTCAAAAACACTAGTAAATTTAAAGTCTAAAGAAATACTATTAATACCTCTAGTTTCATTAACAGTAACCTTAGGAATAATTTTATCAAACTTAAAATTATTTTTATTAGTTTTTAAAGTAGAAACATTAATTACTTTAGGATCATAATTATAGTGAGTTCCAAATTTAATACCATTTTCTAAATAGCTAATAGTAAACGACTTGCTGGTAGCATTCTCAGCCGTAACACCAGAAGCACCATTATCCTTTGAATAACTATTCAAACCACTTAATTCTAACTTATTATATAAAGTAAATGTATTTGCATCCTTACTCTCAATGATATAAACACCATTAGCACTATCGTCTTCAGATTCAAGAACAGAACTACCAGCAGTGGTTTTATAACCAAACATATTTAAATATTTAATTTTTATAACATTATTAACAGTTGTAACATTTTGCAATATTAAACCTTCTTCAAAAGTTTGGTTAATACCAATAAGTCCACTATCATAATAACTATCAACTAAGACAGTAACATTTTTACCAATATTCTCAATTACCCCTTTATTAGCATAATCAACAGTTAAAAATTTAAAGTTACCTCTAAAATTGCCTTTATCGTCATAACATACTTCATCATTTTTTTCTGAAGCTTCATTACATTCATAAGACTGAGAAGCTAAATAATATTTATCATAAATAACATTACTATTCTCATCATTAAGACGAACTCTATACATAACAGTCCTATTACCAAGCTCACCATCATTAAGTTTTATAAATAATCTATTATCACTATCATAAGTAATTAATTCAAAATTATCATTTTCACTACTACCATATAAACCATCAAAAGTTCTACTATCAATAGCAGTAAGTTTCTCTTCAGTATCAAGCAATCTTTCGTTTAAATATATTTCATATTTAGTACCATTACAAGTATCATCACATATTTTAATTTCAGTAGAAAGTTGTTGATCTGCACCTAAAGTAAATTCTTTTTCACTACGAACAACATCATTATCTCCTATCTTATAATAGAAATAATAATCATTAGGTACTATAGCGTCATCAACATCTTTGATATTGTATTCATAAGTAATAGTATTCTTAGTACTATTAACAATATAAAAGTCATAAATAGGTGCCTGTCTCGTAATAGGAACATCTAAAGTAGTATAATCATTAGAGAATACACTTTCAGTACCATCACTAGAAGTAAACACTAATTCATACATCACCTTATATGTATTACCTCTAGTAAAATTACTATCATCTAAATAGAAAGTATGATTTGAATCACTATAATTAACATTTTCTAAAGAATATGTATATATTGCAGTTTCACTATTACAATCTTTTTCCTCTTGATTGCATATATAATAATTTGTAACAACCTTATCATATTTATAAGCAGCATTAATATAATCTTGAGGAATATTAACCTGAACGTTAATACCAACTGCAGTATCATCTGCTATAAGAGCTAAACTATCTTTATAACTATCAGCATTCTTTAATTTTTTTCTCATCTCATCCATAATAGGATTAAAATTATATTCACCATCTGATTTAAATCCACCTTTTTCGACATAATCCACAACAATAGCCTTTTTAGCACCATTAAGTTCCAATTGTTTACTAACATAATAAGATGGCGTAACATTATAAGTATAAGAATTATTATCAATCTTAATTGCATTACCAGCCTTATCGTATCCCTTAACAACTACAGTATAAGAAGTAGCAAGACACTTACCATCAACTTTAGAAGTACAGAAATTTTTCAAATCAGCTGTAGCCTTCATTAAATCTGATAAACTATCAATACCAAATTTAGAATTTGTTATATTATAAGAAACATTATTACAAACATAACTAGTCACATCAGCATTACAAAAATTTCTTCTAATAAAAGCATTGTTGTTATCAACGTCATCAGGAGGAACAACTAATGTTTCACCCAAATGTCTATTATTAGTTTCACTATCATCTGCATAAGTACCAGCATAAAGATCAAATGTTAGTCTATCAATAGTATCTAATGCTTTAAGACTAATTGATTCATCCTCATCACTTTCTTCTTCCTTGCTACCGCCACTTAATCTAGCATTATAATTAATAACATTCTCATCAGTACTATCATTATCAGAATATAAAAATTTCAAATTACCAGTGGATGTTGTTTCAGCATAAATCTCGTCACCAATTTGTACATTACTGAATTCTTCACCATTCAAGAAATATGTACCATAAACCTTAATAACATATTTAGTTTCAGAAGCTAAATTAGTTAAATTTAAATTATAATAATATAGTCCACTATCATTATCATATTTTAAATTTAATCTATCTATAGTAATATCAGTTTTCTTCTCTTCACCATCAACTAATTTATAATATCTTAAAGTAAATGAAGTATTTTCGTTATCATTTCTACAAACTCTACCTCGAATAGGAACAGTACAACTAGGATCCACCAAAGACAATTTACCACTAATAGAATTAGATGTTGCTTGCTTATCAGTTAATTGAAAATAAGGTAAACTTTCCATAGAAAACAAACTATTTCCATTATAAATAACTTCTCTATCCATCTCTCCATCATTATATTGTACTTTAAAAGTATAAACATAAACAACACCAGATTGGATATCCTCTCCCACTTTAATACTTAAAGCATCACCATCAGTTTTCTCTTTTACAATACAATTACTATCATCTACCTCTTCATCTTTACCAACTTGTTCACAAACAGTATAAATATATTTAGTAATAGTTGAAAATTCATCCCTAACAGTAGCGGACAAATCAAAAGATGCATTTTCCGTATTTTTCTTAACATCAATTTTTTCAATAATAGGAGTTGATTTTAAAGTAGTATCTTTCCTTGAAAATTCATAATTTGAATCAAAAGAACAATTATCATTATTATCACAAACACTAATGTTATTAACAACAGCATGATAAACAGAATTTGCCTTTAGTCCTCTAGCAGTAACATCTATGCCACTAGAAATACCTAATTGCTTAAATGCCTCATTTCCTTCCTCGTCATACAAATAAAAGTCTAATTGAGAAACACTATTATTAGAACTAAAATTAATACTATAAGATATGCTATTAGCGGATACATATTTTCTTTCTAATGAAACTCCCAATTCCTCAGTAGTAATTAACTTTTGAAAATATTGTTTATTTTGATTTACATCAACAATAGAAAGTAAATATTGATTATCAGGAGTTAAAGAAGTATTAAAAGAATAACAATCAGTACCACTACTACACATATTAAATGTACCATCATTTTTAGTTACATTTACTTCTTCTCTCTCACCAGTACTAATATTAGTTAAATATCCAACCAAATTTCCAGAAATCAAACTAGATCTATTCATTTGCAAACTTGCATTCATAGAAGTAGAAGTTACATCTAACTTTATAAGTTCAATCTTAGCAGAAGTAGTTGTTACCTCACCAGAGCCACTACCATTACCACCATTGCCATCTTCGCCACTGCCTCCAGTGCCTGTTCCATCTCCACCAGTTTCATCAGAACCTCCAGTACCATCACCAGTTCCTGTTCCTGAAGTAACACCACTCCCTGATATAGTTCCACTAGTTAAAATACCTGAACCAATAGCAGTGCCAGAACCATCTCCACCGCCACCTCCGCCGGTGCCTGTTCCACTTCCACCACTAGTCCCACTTCCAGTGCCATTTCCGCCACCATTGCCATTACCTAGATTAATGTTTTCATCTCCACTAATAGTAATTTGAGAAATAAGCATTTTAGCGTCGTTATTATAATATATTTGATTTTGACCCAAATCAATTTTTATATTATCTCCAACATAAATATAACTATCTTGACTAGTAACCTGATAACTAACTTCTTTATTATCAATCTTCACAACGCCATCAGTCATAAATACTAATTCAAAATAATCTCCTTCAATTGTTTTAGTAACTCCAGGAATCTTTAAACTAAGATTACTTCCTGCTACTATATATTTATTATCACTAACTCTACCCATCCAATTAGTTAAAGTTAAATCTTCTTTATCACCCTTAATTATATATTTACCATCTTCATAAGTAATAAGAGTTTGATTACTAATATTATAGTAAGGAACAAAATCTAAATTAACTTTATCCAAATCAAGTAATGCACCATTTTGTAAAAAAGAAATAGAACCATTGTCATAGTGTACAAAACTACCAGAATCAACACTAACATTCTTTTTCTTATCATTAACAAAAGAAATCTTTTTACTTAAATCAGTTTTATACTTAGTTCCATTAGTAAAGGAATAACTAGCACTTTCCTTATCTGTAGTGTATATTATATATCCACCATCACCAAATATCATTGAACTATCATGATAAAATGTTACAAATCCTACAACAAAAAGAATAATTGTTACAACAGAAATACCCATAATAAATAAAAAATTATTCTTAGACTTCCCTTTCTTCATTACGCTCACCTACTATCCTTTATTCTTAAAATAATTATAGCATTTTGACTACTTATTGTCAATTTATCTAAAAAAACATTTTAATTATTTTTATATCGCCCCAAGCAAAAGAAAAAGAAGGGGCGTACCTTCTATAAATAAAATTATGGTTTTAAAGTTTTTTTCATAACATCAATTTTTTTTGCATTTATCTCTCTATTAAGAATACTAGTACACTGTCTACAGAAAGAAAAATAAGTTACTCCTTTTTCTTCACCATCAATAGAAACCTGCTGTCCTTCCATTATTCTATTACCATCATCATCTATTCTTATATTAAATATTCTTTTTCTACCACACGAACAAGTTCTTTCTATCTCAATCTTATCATCTGCCCACTCCATAAGAGTTTTGCTACCCTCAAACATATTATTCTGAAAATCAGTTAAAAGTCCATAACAATACACATCAATACCCAAAATATCAACTATAGACGCTAATTGTATAACTTGATTTCTATTTAAAAATTGAGCCTCATCTACTACAATACAACTAATTATGTTATCTCTAATATAATTAGCAATAGCCATGTAAATATCCATATCATCACTAATTAATATATCAACCTTAGCACTACCACCATCTCTACTAGAAATATAATTATCTGCTTTACTATCCTTAAGTGGTTTCATAAGTACTGGATAAAAACCATCTTCTTTTTTACTATGTAAAAGTTTAATTATATCTCTAGTTTTTCCACTTTCCATTGGTCCATAATAAAATACCAACTTATTAAAATTATTATTACTACTACCATTAACTATTCTTCTATTATCCATATCTATTACCTCTCCTTAGCTCTTGGATGAGCAAAATCATATACCTTTTTAATTTGAGCATTGCTAACATGAGTATAAATACTAGTTGTATTTAAAGAACTATGTCCTAAAAGTTCTTGTACAGAAACCAAATCAGCACCTGCATTTAACATATCAGTAGCAAAAGTATGTCGTAAAGTATGTGGTGACACATGATAATCTAAAGAACATTTAAATACAATATCATCTAGTATATTTCTAACAGACCTAGTAGATAATTTACCACCATTTTTATTTAAAAACAGAAAATCACTATCACCATGAATAAGTAATTTCTTCCTACCAGAAGATAAATACATATTTAAAATATCTTCACAAAAACTACCATATATCACTATTCTCTCTTTACTACCCTTACCTAATATCTTAATAGTATTATCATAAAAATTAATATTACTAATTTTTATAGAAACTAACTCACTAACTCTCACCCCTGTAGCGTAAAGCATTTCTAAAATAAGTCTATTTCTTTGCCCTAATGGACTATTCAAATCACTAACTTTAAACATTTTTTCTAAATCACTATCATCTACATATTTAGGCAAACTAGCCTCCTTCTTAGGATTGCTAACATCTTTAAAATAATTAACTGAAATTTTATTTTCTCTAACTAAATACTTATACATACTCCTAACTGCAGATAGTTTTCTAGAAATAGTATTTCTATTATATTTCTTATTATACAAATATTCTAAATATTTATTAACTTCATCTTTATTAATATCAAGTATTTTAGAAACCACATTATAATATTCTTTCAAATCATACTCATAACTATCCAAAGTATAATTTGAATCTTTTTTTATCACCTGTAAATATTCAATAAAATCATTTATTTCCTTCATCAGTATTACCCCTATTTAAATTAACTCCTTCTAATTTTTTCACTTTTCTAACCTTTTTTAAAAGTTCTTCATGATCGTAATGATTATATATTTCCTCCCAATCAGGAGAATCACCACCATTAAGTAAATGATCTAAATAAGAATCATCTGTATAATAATCATAATCTGAAGAATCAACAGTACTTTTTAAAGTTACTCTAGAACCAAGCCCCAATCCTTTAAGTTCAAAATAAGCTCCTCTAATTCTCCTATAATTCTTCTCTCGAAAATAAATACGACAACAATCTCTAATTTCACTAGCCAAAGAAAGATATTCAGAACTTTTACCATTAACAAATCTAACTGGAGATTTAGTTCTAAAATATTCATGATCATTAATCAAATATTCACTATAGCAACTAATAACCTTAGAAAAATCATATAAATCATTAGAATATACTAATTCATATCTAGTACCTTTACCTCCAACTCTTTCAATATAAGCACCAACAATATCTAATCTCTCTTCTTTGGATAAACGAAAATTTATATTAGAAACCATATCTTGTATATCATCAAATCTACTTGTAAATTGGTCTAATTCTTCCAATCTAAAAGAACCCTTATACATAAAAGAATAATCTTCTCCACCCATAAAAGGAACAAGCATTAATTTATAACCCCTACAACTATTTTTAGCATCTTTACTCATAGCATATCACCAAACTAATAATAATATAACTAGATTTAAAAATCAATAAAGTTAACAAAAAAAGAAATAGATTTTTTTATCTACTTCATAGATTTTTCTATTTCTTCTATTTCTTTTATGGATTTACCTGATATATCACTTATATCTTGATGGGACATTTTTTTATTCAACATAGCTTTAATAACTTCTACCGCTTTAGTTTCCCTTCCTTTCTCTAATCCTAACTCCATACCTTGTTCTAACCCCTGTTCTAAACCTTCCTGAATCGCATCTTCTTTCATATTCTCTGCTATTAATTTATCAAACTTCTCTTTTTGCCAGTTATGTAATATAAAATTATCTTCATTCATTTCAATCACACTCCAAATAAAATCATTAAGTTCATCAGTTGATAAAATAGTTTCTAATACATTATATAACTCTATATAATTTTTAGATGTTAATGCTACTAAAAATACTTCATCAAACCTTAACTTTCTAGATTTATTATACCAAAGTTCTCTATATCTATCAAGATTTTTTAATAGAATTTTAAAATTAGGAAAAGCATCTTCGTTATTATCACAATAACGTAATTCTATCTTCCTTTCTGGTAAGATTTCTTTTTTACTTTCATCACTATTTATATTCACTTGATAAAATTCTTTTGTTTGCATCTCTTTATAATTAGTATTAACTTCTAATTTTAATGTTATTAATTTTGCCATATAAACAGTATTTCTTTCTTTAACATATTTATATCTTTTTCTATTCATTTCTACATCAATTACTATATCATCACCTATTCTTAAATAAAAATCAACTTCTCTTGCCTGTTCTTTAGCAGTACTTTTAATTAACTCTTTATCTAAAAATGCTAATTTATCTTTATCAGTAATATTCTCTAGATGAGTAGTTTCTATTATAAACTTCCTAAATATTTTTTGATTTTTAGCAGCTATATTCTTAAGTGCATAATCAAATGTTAAAGGAATAAACTCTAACTCTTCGCTTTCATTTATTTTTTTATCTAATTCTTTTAAATATTCTTTTGTTATTTTATTCATATAATTCCTCTTCCTAGAAAGAATATTCAATCGCTAGCAAATGATTATCTTTCTTTTAATAAATATAAAAAATGCATCTTTTACAAATTAACCATAACATATTTTAAAATACTATTCAAATTACCATTTTTTAAAATTCATTAATAAAGTCTTATAGATTTTTAAAATTGCTTAATATAATACTAGAAATCTATATGTTAATAAGTTCATTTTTTAAAATCTTTAAATCTAGTAATATCATTTTTTAAAATTATATAAAATTAAATTTTTTTCAAATTACAATAACAAAAAAAGAAATAGATTTTTTTATCTACTTCATAGATTTTTCTATTTCTTCTATTTCTTTTATGGATTTACCTGATATATCACTTATATCTT
>CAVJSY010000076.1:0-2211 GCA_963652285.1 Oribacterium sp. | reverse complement strand
GTTTTTACCTCCTCTAATATTATTATTCTACTTGAAAAGGACAAAACCCTTTTAATTTTTGAAAAAAATTACAGAAAATGAAAAAAAGTTACTTAAAATAACTTCTAGGTAACAAAAACTATTTATATCTTCATCTGTATAGCCAACAATAAGATCATTGAACTTAATTATAACTGGTTCTGGCAATTCTAAAAAATCATATATCCCTAAATAAAAGAATGATAAGTATATTATCACTCTATTAATGATGTATTGTAATTATTTTAATCATTATTCTAAAATAATTATTCTACAACGTAAGGTGAATTAGCAGTACCATCACCTGAAGATATTTCAGTACCAGGAGCTAAAGAAACAGAAGGTCGTACACCATATACAGTCTTAGCATCGTAACCAACAAGTTTTCCATCAGATCTAACATAAAACTCGTTCATAGTTTCAAAAATGAAATCATAAGGGGATCCAACCCAATATGCATTTCCAGTATATAGATAATAACTATTATTAGAATTTTCACCATTACCTCCCGCTAACATTATCTCATCTGCAGTTAATAATCCTACTGGATATGTTAAATTCCCATTTCCATTATTTGTATTAGTTGTAAATTTATCTATATTCCTAGAACACGTTAAACTTGGATTACGTAGTTTCATCCATGCTCGTTTATGAGCGGAAAAATATAAATAACTAGTAGTATCACCACCATTTGGATCCCATCCTCCTTTAGAGTATATACTCCTATCATTACACCATACTGTATCTTCTAATTTAGTTGTATAACTAGTCATATTAGTACTATACCAATTATCTATATACTCTTTTATTATAGAATTATTAGTATTATTATCTAACATTTCTGATAAAGCATCCTCTACTTTCTTGCCATCTGTTAGAGTTACATAATACGCAAGATCTGAACTAACATAATAAATATAATATACAGTATTCCCACAAGTAGGAGATGAATTAAAACAAGTATAGTGATAACTACTCCTATAACTATCACTATCAGTATAATTACCTGCAGTTATTGTATTAGTACTATTTAAAGTATATACTCCATTTGAATATGTTACATCTTTACCAAAGGAAAATTCATCGGATGGCATACTCATATCAAATTTTTTAATAGGATAAACTGTTCCATACATATATCCTACATATGTAGGTGAATTATTTGGAGTATTAAATGCACTAGTGCCTATTTGAGTATTATCTCCCGTATTATTACAAGTACCATTGCTAGGTAGCCCATTATATATAAGTTTTATACCTCCTGTTTCAGTTGTCCTCACTATCTTCCAACAAAAATTTGCAAATAATAAATTATTATTATCTACTGCACCTCTATAATAAAATATTGGATTAGCCTCATCCTCAGTTCCACTTCTCATATATATACCCTTACCATTAGTATCAGATGATATTTGAGAAAAATCTATATCAGTATCTAATGTAGCATTAGATAATATTTTTGTATATAAATCATTAGAATCACTAATATTGCATATATCTTTAGTAGATTTTGCCTCTGCATATATCTTTCCACTAAAACTAGTTTCTAAATAATTATTATTTATTTTACTAGCATCTAAATAAAAATATATTGCAAATGTTATAGATCTAACATCATTTATATTAAAGTTATCATATAAAGTAGTTATACCTGTCTTTGTAATACTACCAGACTTAACTTCATTTGTACCTTGATATATTTTATAACTCAATCCCCCAGAACTTAAGTCTATAGAAGAAGTAATATTAGCAGATATAGAACCCAAACCACATAAATCACAACTAAAATTTTTAGAAATAGACAATGTGGTATATACAGCATTCTCCTTATCAAAAGATGTCTGCGCTACTAAACCATCAGTAAAATTAATATCTTGACCCTTAGTATAATTAATTTTAAAACATTTAGTAGTACCAGATATCAATGTATTACCACTACTCCAGACATTTATTGCATAAGTCGTTCCAAAAGATAATATAAATACTAGTATTCCTACTATTATAGTAGTCTTTAAACCAACTTCTTTCATTACATTACCTCCCTTATTAGGAGATGACAAAATAGCTTAGTATTCACTAAACTATTAGCATATCTATATATATCGGGATGTATTGTTAAACCTATTATTCTAGATTTTAACCCCCCCCCATTTTAACATTTTGTTAACCATATTTATCATACCTTTCCTACTA
>CAVJSY010000075.1:0-25790 GCA_963652285.1 Oribacterium sp. | reverse complement strand
AAATAGCAGCCATGCTATTAAAATGAAGGAGATGATATAAAATGGCAAACGCTATAAGCATAACAACAGTGAAAAATGATTTAACAGAGTTTGCAAATGTTGCAAATACATTAGTCAATGAAACTAATTCAATAGAAACTAACTTTATTGAATCAATGCAAAATATTTGGTCAACACAACTAGCAGCAACAACAGTTGATAATTTATTAAATGCAGTTAATAACTACATTGAGCAATTAAATTCAAAATTACCAGATGCTATGGAAAATTTTACTGTAGCAGTAAATGCAATGCTACAAGAACAAGATCAAGCAACAATTACAGCTCCAAGTTATACACCAATTTCAACAATTTCAAGATCATGGACAGTTTCTCCAACAGAATTTAATTTACCATCATCTGCAGGCGAAGTTAATGATTTGTGTTCTAATGGCTTTTCAGCTAATGTTTCAACAATAAAGGAAAAATTAAATGAAATGAATAACTTTGTTAAATCTGCAATGAATAATGGTTTAGCTGGAGGTTATGTTAATGCTGTAGTAACAGCAATTAATGGACTAATAACAAGTGGAACAGAAGTTATTGAATCTTATAATTCAACAGCAGTTCGAAATGCGGTTGAAGCTGATACATTAGCACAAACAGAACAAGGAAGATAATAATTTTTATTATTTTTCTTTAGATAAATTAATTATTTAATTTTTCTAAAAAAGAATAATAGGAAAGAAAGAGGTGCTAAATGAGTAGTTTTAATCGTGTTGATATTGATAAACTTAAAATAAATTGGGATGAAATATATACAAATAAATCAGATGCAAAAAATAATATTAATAATGTGGAGGCCAATCAAAATTATTGGGGAGATGAAGAAGGTTTAACAGCAGAAATATATGATGATGGTACTGTATTAATATATGAAGGCGATAAAGCGATGGGTTGGACAACATTAGAGGCATTAGGACTAGATGAAAATGGAAATGAATTTAAAATAGAATTTAGTAATTTATCACCAGATGATGTAGAAGTTGGACAATATATAGAATGTGAGAAAGATGGAACAGAAGGTTATGCAATAAAAGACATTAATGGAAATATACAATTTTTTGAAAAAGATTGGTTTGCAACATCGCAAAATGGTGTAGGATTATATCAAAATGGACCTGAATATATAATGATAAATACAAATTCACAAGAAGTAAAAACAGGTTTAACATTAAATGATTTACAAAATTATGCAGGTCAAAACGGAGCAATGATTTTTGATGATCCAAAAGGATATAAAACATTACTAACTACAGGTGGAATAACAAATTACGGTGAAAATGATCAATTTACACTTGGAAACGAAGATTATCTAATAGGAGAAAATGGTATAATACAAATAAATGAAGACGGCTCAGTGTCAGCAGTAGATAAGGTTACAACACCATCAGGAACAGAAATAGATTCAGATTTAATAAGAGGTACTACAGAATATGAAGGGGAAAAAGTTCTGGTAGTAGGAAGTGATGGCGAAGCGGGGCAAGCAATGATTATATCTGAAGATGGTAGTAATAAACTTGTTTCAAGAAGTGAATTTCCAGAGTTTTTTAAAGACCAAACGCAAGATTCAAATGCAGATGCCACAAAAGCAGAAACAATAAATGAATCATCAGTTACAGCATCTTCAGGTGATGATTCTAGTATAAGTAAATCAATTAAGGTAGATGAAAATACAACTGCTAAATATAATAAAGATGGTGAATTAGTAGAGTTTACTTACGGAAGTAAAACTTATGAGAAAACTACAACGGGATATCAAACAACAATAACCAGTCAAAGTGGAGAAAACTACAATATGAGATATGATAATAATGGTAATTTTAGAGATGTAATTGACAGTGAAGGAAACAAAGTAATTTATAAAGATGATTTAGGACAAATAAAGGGATCCCCTATTGACGATAGATATATGAGTTTTAGTGGAATTAATGATATTATAAATAATTGTAAACAAGCTAATAACATGTAAAAGTTAGGAGGAGCATATGGGTGAAATAACTGCAACGGAAATACCTAGAATAAGGCAACCACAAGTATCTGGTTGGGAAGTAGCAGCAGGAATAAGCGATCAAGCAGAGGTAGAGGAAATGGTTATAAGCGAAAATATAACCCCAATTGATCAAGAAGCACTTCAAAATTTAATGGATTATGTACAAGAAGAAATATTAGGGAAAAGAAGACCAATTTCTTTTAATGAATTACAAAAAACAGATGAGTTTAAACAGTTATTAGCAGAATGTGATCTTGAAGGTTTAGAATTTACTGATTATAAAAACTTTCTTAATTGGCAAAATCTTCAAATAACCCAACAAGCTTTAGAAGAAGGACAACAGGATTTAGAAGAGTTAAATAAAGCAAAGGAAGATTTTTATAATGAATACTCAAAAAAAATAGGGAAAGATTTAAATACAATATTAACAGAATATGAAAATCAAATTCAAGAAGTACTAAATAATTACATAAGTGACTTTTCACTTAATTTATCAATGGTAATAGATGGTAGTAAATATCTGAATGATGATGACTTAGAGACGTATTCCAAAATCATATTTGAAGTTTTAAATAACGAAGGAGAATCACAATACACTCAGGATGAAATAAAGAATGCATTAACTAATAAAGATGCAAACTTAGAAAAAATATATGAAAATTTTATAAACAATTCAAATAGTTCAAGTAATTTACTAGGAAATGCAATCAAAAGATATTATCCTGCAATGAGTAGTTATATAGAATCTTTAAATCAACAATATAATGCACAATTAGAAAATAGTGAATTAACAATAGAAGAAATAAAATATATTCTTAATAGTTATGATCAAAATATTAACCAAATAGAGCAACAAAACAAAGCAAATGAGCAATTAGAAAATGATCTCTATTATGCTTTTATTATGGGGACTGAAGATTACAAGAAATTCAAAACACCAGGAGAAGAAGGAAATGTATCAGTAAATATAGTAGGTGAAGGCGAATTTAAATACTATTGGACTCCAGAATGTGATTTAAGCCCGATAGAATATATAAATTATGTATTAGAAAAAGAAAATATTACAATGGAAGAATTCTTGAATGGTAAATATACAGAATTCTATATTGAAGCAGGAAATGCATCTAACTCAGGAGATTATTTACATAGCGATATGTTACAACTAATAAATTTGATAAAGGCTAGTGAATATGATGAAAATCTACTAAAGATGTATAATTATATATACTATACCCAAGGATTAGATGCTGCTAATGAGTACATATATAATACGGAATCAAATGTAAATGAAACACTGGCTCAAGTAAATGTACAAGCAATGCTAGAAAGTATGGAACTCAACAAAGAATATACAGTAATGATAGAGGGTGAAGAACGTAACATTTCCTTTATAGTAAATGATGGCAAACTTGCAATAAAAGGTTTAGGAGATGGAGTTGGAAATTTTTTTACCGGATTAGTGTCTTGGCTAAATACCAATGAACATAAAACAGTTGAAGAATACGAACAGTATTATTTTCTATTATCAATAATGAGTAAAGAAGATAAAATAGCCAATGATTTAATAGATGAGAATGGTAAGTCAAAATTACCTTATCTTGATATCACAAAAGACTACTGTAACATAGGTGGAGAAGGAGTTTATCAAATAAGTCAAAGTATTGGAAATATGATCCCTTCTATGTTACTTAGTACAATAAATCCAACATTAGGAACAGTATCAATGGGAATAAGTGCAGGAGGAAACTCCTTCAGAGACACAGTAACAAATGGATATGATTTAACAGATTCTATAATATATGCAGTAATGTCAGGGGCTTCAGAGGCAGTACTTGAACGTTTATTGGGTTCTATACCTGGATTAGGCAAAACAGATGAAACGTTCGCTCCGAATATATCGACTTGGTTGAGAAGTTGCTATAATGAAGGAAAAGAAGAATTTATACAAGAAGGATTTGATATTTTGTTAAAAAGCGTGTTATTTGGAGAAGAAATAGATTTAGCAGAAGCCATAAAGCAAATGGGAGTTGCGGGAGTATATGGAGCAATAACTGGTGGTATAATGAATGGTGTAGCTTTCCCATTTAAAACAGCAAATTTAGATGCAAATCTAGAAACCATAGCAGAAGCAAATAATGGAAAATTAACAAATGCACAAATAGCAGAAATGTTAGGAACAACAGAAAAATATGTATCAGAATTCATGGAAAAAAGGAAGTTACAATCTATTACATCGACTATCACATCAGATACAATAACCAATACACAAACAAGTACAGAAGAAATAGCATCAGAAATTAGTGAAACAGCACTGGAAACAGAAAACATACCAACACTTGCCAAAAATAAAGAACAACTTGGAGCAGAAAGAGCATTTGATGTAGTAATATCAAGTTTAAAACAAAATTCTACTAAAAAGTTTGATTCAAATGATAGCAGATCATTTGAGTTTAAAATGAATAGAGCATTAGAAGAGTATCACAATAAATACGGAAATACCGAAAAATATGAAGTCATCAAAAATACTCCAGAATTTATAGAAATTGTAGAGAACCTATACATAAATGATGTAAAAAAAGAAAAAAGTAGTAATGAAAAATTTGCAGAAAAAACTGCTAAATTAACAATAGAAGACATAAAAGGGGGAATAAAAAATCAAATATACAATGAAAATATGTCATTTACGGATGTATTATTAAATATTCAAGAAAATATAGCTATAATGGATTTATATTCTGAGTCATATATTAAAAAATATGTCGAAAAAAACATATTACCAAGCTGTTATGTTAATGATTCAGGACAAATAATATTTCGCGCTGCTAAAATTCAAGCATTTGGGATATCAAGAACGTTATTTGGAAGTTTATCCACAAAAGATGGTAAAATAGGAGGTGCATTTTGCTTTCCGTGGAAAGTTATGAATAGTATTTTGAGTAACCCAAATATATTTGATCAAAAAACAGGAGAATGTGTAAATACAGAGGCATTGGAAAATGCAACCGGAGGAGTAAATTTAAAAAAAGGTCAAAAATTTAGCATAGCATATATAGAAATACCATTAGAAAAAATTACACTACCAAATGGAGCAAATAAAAATGCATATTTTGGCGAATTTCAACCAACAGGATATACTTCAGGACACTTGCCAGAAATACTCGTTCCAGCATGCAATGCATCAAATATAAGTATTGAAATGAATAATAACACTTTTCCAGCCAAATATGATTCTGATGGAAATAAAAGTAATTCAGGAGAATATTATAAATATTTAATTTTTAATAGTGATGGAGATGTTGTGGACTATTATTTTGGAAAAATAGAAAAAGATACAATAATAAATCCATCTTCTGAATTATGTGACCAAATGATGGTAACAGTTGAACCAAGAAAGGTAAAGAAAAAAATAAACTAAGAAAGAGGTAGAAATAATGTCAAATAATAGAGTAATAGAAGTCCAAAATGAATTTTTTGATGAAAACTTAAACACAGCCTTATTAGATGGTAAAATGGAAGATTTTTTGCTAATGAATGAGCCTTATAATGGAATAATGGTAAGTGACGAAGAAGGAAAACATACTAAGTTTTTTCCAGCCATGCTTAAAACATTATACAGATTCAGTAATAATAACAGCAATATACAAGTGAATAGAATATTTGAAAAAGCATTAGAAAATATAATTAAAGAAAGACTGAATAATCCAGAAGTAGTTAGTGAAATACTAGAAATCTTATATTATCAATGGTTTTATGAGAAAAGAAAAGAGTCCCCATACTATATAGATAGCATAAATATTCTTGAATTATTAAAAACAGAATTGATAAAACATAAAAATGATTATGAAAAAATTATGAAAAAGCAAGAAAACCACGGCCTTGAAAAAGAAGTAAATATGTGGCAAATAATAGAGGAAGAATGTAAGGATATAACTGAAAACGTAGGAAAAAAAATTTTATAAAGTTACAATAAAATATATAGTTTACAAGTTCTAGTATATATAGAATATGTATAAAAGATATCTATCCATGATTAGAGGTAAGTATTACTTACTTCTTTTTGTCTATATTCTACTCTCAAGCATTATAGATAACTCTGATAATATAGGTCACTCAATTTCTCTATGCTTGATTCAACTTTTTATATGTTTTTAGTTGATGAATATAAACATTTAAGAAATTACATATCAGTTGAAAAAACTAATTTTGTTTTTTTATATTGAAATTTAAAACAAATATATGTAGGTAAAAATAAAATACCATACAAAGTATAGTATCCTATAAATTTATTATTTTTTCATAATATTTTTGGTTACAACTTCTGGATCAATCATTGTAATACTTAGTATTTCTTCTTTTATTTTTTTTAATTCTTCAATCTTTTTATCAGTAATACCAATAGATTCTTCTGAAAGACAAGATTTAGCTAGACTAACATCATTACCATAACTAATAGATAAGTTAGGATTATTTAAATATTCACTTAACACTTCACCAGGAAGTGTTTTACTATTATCACTATTCCATACAATATTACCATCTCTAGTAGTTATTAATAATTTTCCTATTAGTTTGTCTTCAAGAAATCCCTTTTTATAAATATCATTACAACTATCTGGTAAAGTATTTACGCAAAGATTGTGGAAAGAAGGTGGTACTCTTCTAACAATATGATTACCATTATTCATAATATCTGCTCTTAATTTACAAGCTTCTAATGAAATATCTTTATATACAACAACAAAATCAACAATATTGTTATAACCTTTGTCTTTTAATTCTCTCATAGTCTTTAAAGGACCATCAGGAGTTCTCATTCCCCATTCAAATAGTATATTAAAAGCTTTACCATCTTCTAGAGTAGATACTCTATCAACTAATAAATCTGTAACTTCTCCAGCAAAAGAATGAGTAAAGTCTGCAATATCATTGCCAGGAGTATCATTTTCACTTTGTTCTCTATTAGCCCAATGTTTTTTTATTTCTTCTTCCATTTCTAAATATCTAGGATGATACATTCTGTAATTATCAATACCAATCTCCACAACACCATCTTCTAAATAATTTAATTTCGTTCTCATTAAAGTACTGCTTTTACCAACCCCAGGTTGTCCTCCAATGTAAGTGCAAGTAGGATTACTAACTCTATTACAATTAAGCGTAATTCTAGCTAGTATTGCATTTACCGCATCTTTAACTTCTTCTTCAGTATAACTACATAAATGTCTAATTACATCAATATCATACCCTCTATTTACTAAATCTCTTTCTCTATTAGTAAGTTCTTTATTTTCTGCCATAACTTCTATCCTCTAAACCTATTATTGCATTAATATTATTAATGACCTTTAAAATTTTGTTTCTTAAAATTATCATTTCATTTTTATCTTGTATTATATTTAACTTATCTTTTAAACTAATCAAAATTTTAAGATTTATTGATAATTCATCCTGTCCACTAAAATCATATGGTATGTTATTTTTTTTCATATATGAGTAAGAAAGAGCAATAGTAGCTTCAATACTTTCATATAAAGCTTCTTTAACAGGTTCAAATCCAGCAATGTAATTGTTACTCATGATATACCTCCTCTATCCATATAAATTATATATTGAATATAAAATAAGTTCAACGATTTATGTAAACTTTTACAATAATTTTACAATATATCTTAACTTATTTAACAAAAAACATCATCAAATAAATTGACAAAACACCATATAAGTGCTATATTTGTATTAGCACTGAGGTGTTTTTATTTTAGATTAATTAAAGTTGGAGGGTTAAAAATGAAAAAAATATTTGGAAGTATTGCAAAATATTTTAAAGGAGTAAAAAAAGAAATAGGTCGTATTAGATGGACTGCAGGAAAAGATTTAGTTAAAGCATCAACTACAACTATAGCATTTATGCTATGTTTAGGAGTTTACTTTTATCTAATAGATTTAGTTATTTCTCTATTAAGGAGTGTGGCAGCATAATGAAAAAAGAGTGGTATGTAGTAAATACAGTTAGCGGTTATGAATATAAAGTAAAAGAAAAATTAGAAATGATGATTAACTCTATGGAATTACATAATAATATTTATAGAGTAGTAGTTCCAGAGCAAAAAGAAATAGAAGTTAAAAACGGAGTAAAAAAAGAAAAAGTTAAAAAGATGTTCCCAGGATATGTATTAATAGAAATGGTTATGTCAGATGAAGCATGGTATATAGTAAGAAATACTCAAGGAGTAACTGGATTTATAGGATCATCTGGTAAAGGTGCAAAACCAATTCCATTATTACCACAAGAAGTAGATAAAATACTAGGCAGTATGGGAATGAGTAGAATAGATTTATCTAAAGAATTAGAAACAGGCAAAAAAGTAAAAATACTAGATGGACCATTCCAAAATATGGAAGGAAAAGTTGATAATGTTGACTTAAAAACACAAAAAGTTAATGTTACAGTAGATTTATTTGGTCAAGAAACTAAAGTAGAAGTAGATATGAAAGACATAGAAGGACTAGAATAAAAACACAAAATATAAAAATTTTAATAAAAAAGAAGATAGAAAAATGTAAAATTATACTATCTTCTTTTATTTTTATCATAATTTTAGTATAATAAAATCATAAAGTAGGTGAAAAAATGAGAGAATTACTAATATATTCGCTTTTGCCTGTGTTGTTAATAGGAGCATATATTTATAAAAAGGATAAAAACAAAGAACCAAAAGAAATAATAAAAAAACTATTAATAGGTGGAGTATTTTCAGTAATAATAGTAGTAATAGTTACCTCTATATTAGGTAATTCTATAGATATATATGCCAAAGAATACAATAATTTAAATAATTTAGAATTAGTTATTTATTGTTATATAGTAGTAGCACTTACTGAAGAATCATCAAAAATATTTATGTTATATAAAATAGGTTATAAAAGTAAATACTATGATGAATCATATGATATGTTGTTATATGGAGGATTTATAGGTTTAGGATTTGCAGCACTAGAAAATATTTTATATGTAGTGTCAGAAGGAGCAATAACAGCCTTAGTAAGAGCATTCACAGCAGTACCATTTCATGCAATGTTAGGAGTAATAATGGGATATTATTTAAATAGATATCACCAAACAGAAAATAAAAATAATATAATATTAAGTCTATTAATACCCGTATTATTACATGGTACTTATGATTATTATGCAATATCATCACAACTTCAAAATACTAATTATTTTTTAAATATAGCAGTAATAATAGGAGGATTATTAGTTGTTTTAATATTTGTAATAAAAATATTAAATTTTGCTTCAAAAGAAAGTAAACAAGATAAAGAAAATACAAATATATTAATAGAAAACTATATAGAAGAATATTGTCCAATTTATGGTATTAAATACAAATTAAATTTTTGTATAAATTGTGGAAGAAAAAGAAAATAATAATTTAAGTATATATTAAAGTTAAAACAAGATAAATTTGTCTATTATAAACAATATCTTTAATATAATAATTTTTAGCAATGTATTGTAACTAATCATTACAAACTTTAAGAAACAAGAAAAGTATAGAAAACACTTAATAAATGAGATAAATATATAAATTGTTTGATAGTATTTACCCACAAAGTAGTGGAAAAACATTATAAAGTTAAAAAAAAAATATTTTTTCCACAAAAACTGTTGAAAAACAAAAAAAATTATGGTAAGATTAATGACGCAACCAGATATAGGTTATAAAGTGGGAGGCAAAGAGTATAGGCGGACAGCTTTTGCTTGTCGTTAGAACCACACGCTAAAGAAAATTACGATTATTAAATTTAATAGGAGGTGTTTTTCGTGGCAAAAGAAATTACGAAGAAAATAAAATTACAAATACCAGCAGGACGTGCTACACCAGCTCCACCAGTTGGAACTGTTTTAGGACCTGCAGGAATTAATTTACAAGAATTTTGTACAAAGTTCAATGATGCAACAAAAGATAAGATGGGTGATGTATTACCTGTTGAAATCACAATATATGATGATAGAAGTTTTGATTTAAAATTAAAAACTCCACCAGCAGCATTCTTATTAAAGAAAATTGCAAAAATTCAAAAAGGTGCCGCTAAAGGTGAAACAGTTGCAACTATTACAAGAGCACAACTTCAAGAAATAGCAGAAACTAAAATGCCTGATTTAAATGCATATAGTGTAGAAGAAGCTATGAAAATAATTGAAGGAACAGCTCGTAATATGGGTATTGAAATTAAAGATTAATTAGAAAATTAAAATTAATAATTCTTATACTAGGTACAAACCTACGTGGAAGGATTTAGTCCGCATAACCACATAAGGAGGTAAAATAATGAAGAAAAGTAAAAGATATGTAGCTAATTTAGAACAAATTGATAAAAATAAAACTTATTCATTAGAAGAAGCAATTAAATTAGCAAAAAGTACATCTAATGCAAAATTTGATTCTACTCTAGAAGTTGCAATTAACTTAAACTTAGATGTAAAAAAAGCAGACCAACAATTAAGAGGCGCTGTTGTTCTACCTCATGGAACTGGTAAAAGTAAGAAAATATTAGTTCTAGCAAAAGCAGAGCAAGCAAAAGCTGGAGAAAAAGCTGGCGCAGACTATGTTGGTGACATAGATATGATTAACAAAATCGAAAAAGAAAATTGGTTCGATTTTGATGTAATCATCGCAACACCAGAAATGATGCCTATGTTAGGTAAGATTGGTAAATTATTAGGACCTAAAGGCCTAATGCCAAATCCAAAAACTGGAACTGTAACAACAGATGTTGCAAAAGCAGTAGAAGAAACTAAAAAAGGTAAAGTAAACTATCGTACTGATAGCTATGGAAATGTACATGGAATATTTGGTAAAGCTAGTTTCGATGATGAAAAGTTATTAGAAAACTTAAAATCATTTATTGATGTTATCTTAAAAGCAAAACCATCTACTGTAAAAGGAAACTATGTAAAAAATATATCAATATCTTCTACAATGGGTCCTGGAATTAAAATTGATTTAAATTCACTTGACAAATAAGAAATATTGTTATAAAATACAAATTGTTGATGAAATTTTATGCCAAAGACAGTAAGGACGCAAGTTTAAATATCTTACCGAGGAATAAAAAATAATATAAAAGTAATTATTTTATCCCTCGTCTCTTTGATGAGGGATTTTCTTCTGGCATTTAAGAAAGGAGAAGGTTTATGGCAAACTCAAAAATAATTGAACAAAAACAATCAGTTGTTTCTGAAATCAAAGATAAGTTTGATAATGCAAAATCAGTAGTATTATTTGACTATCGTGGATTAACAGTTTCAGAAGTAACAGAACTAAGAAGAGCCCTAAGAGAATCTAACTCTGATTATAAAGTATACAAAAATACTTTAACAAAAAGAGCAACAGATGAAAAAGGACTAAACTTAGACAGTTATTTAGAAGGACCTACAGCAATTTCATTCTCAGAAGATGAATTAGCTCCTGTTAAAATTTTAAGCGACTTTGCAAAAAGTCACGAAGCATTACAATTAAAAGCAGGAATAGTTGAAGGAAAAGTAGTAGATTCTAAAGAACTAGACAAATATGCACAAATTCCATCAAGAGAAGGCTTACTTACTATGTTAGCAGGTGGAATGATTGGAGTAGTAAGAGATTTATCAATCTGCTTAGACTTATACTCTAAAGAAAAAGAACAATAATAAAAATAAATAATAAATATAAGGAGGAATTTAAAATGGCAAAATTAACTAAAGACGAATTTATCAGTGCTTTAAAAGAAATGACAATTCTTGAAATTAAAGAATTAGTAGATGCAATGAAGGAGGAATTTGGAGTAGATCCATCAGCAGTAGCAGTAGCAGCTGCTCCAGCAGCAGGAGCTGTTGAAGAAGGACCTTCTAAAGTAAATGTAGTATTAACATCTGCAGGTGCTAGCAAATTAGCAGTTATCAAAATTGTTAGAGACGTAACTGGCTTAGGATTAAAAGAAGCTAAAGAAATCGCTGACAATGGTGGAACTGTTAAAGAAGGCGTAGATAAAGCAGAAGCTGATGAATTAAAAGCTAAATTCGAAGAAGCAGGCGCTACAATCGAATTACAATAATGTTATTCATAAAGAGACTATCTAACTTGATAGTTTCTTTTTTTCTTAAATTATATTGACACAGTATAAAACTTATAATATAATTAATAAGGCAGAAATGAGGTAAACTATGAGTATGTATTTTGAAAATGATCCAAATATCAAAAGTATACAAAAAAAGGTGTCTATCCATATTAATGATTTAATATTACCAATGTACACCGATAATGGAGTATTTTCAAAAGATAAATTAGACTATGGAACAAGACTATTACTAAATAACTTACCATTAAGTAATATGAAAGGTAATGTATTAGATTTAGGATGTGGTTATGGACCAGTAGGTATATATTTATCAAAAAAAACAAACTGCCAAATAGATATGGTTGACATAAATGAAAGAGCAATTAATCTAGCAAAGAAAAATATAGAATTAAATAAAATTAATAATACATTTGTATTCACAAGTAATATATATGATAATATTAAGAATGAATACAACTACATAATAACTAATCCCCCTATAAGAGCAGGAAAAGAAGTAGTAAGAAAATTTCTATTAGGTGCAAAAGAACATTTATTAGATAAAGGAGAGTTATGGTTTGTAATGAGAAAGGATCATGGAGTAAAATCTATGATTAAAGAATTAGAACCAATTTTCACTACCGAAATAATAGAAAAAGATAAAGGATTTTACATTATAAGATGCGTTAAAAATAACTAGTAATTAATTAAAACAAATTTTTTAAAAATTTGCACAAAATCTAATTGACAATTTGATTAAGAGGTGCTAACATTATATATTGGAAACGCATCTTTTTTGGCGTGCGTTAAAAATAAAAATCTAGGCATAGGGGTGAAATTAATGGCTTATAAATTAAAGCAAAGTGGCGATTATAGAAAAAGAAGAAACTTCTCTATGATCAAAAATTCATTAGAACTTGATAATTTATTACAAATTCAAAAAGAATCATATCAATGGTTCGCACAAGAGGGAATAAAAGAGGTATTTGACGAGTTAGGACACATTGAAAGCTTTTCAGGTAATTTAACACTAGAACTTGGTGATTACGAATTTGATACACCAAGATATTCAATCAAAGAATGTAAAGATAGACAAATTACCTATGCATCTCCTTTAAAAGTTCAAACAAGATTGTTTAATAACGAAACTGGAGAAGTAAAAGAACAAGAAATATTCCTAGGAGATATGCCTTTGATGACTGAAAGTGGAACATTCATAATTAATGGAGCAGAAAGAGTAATAGTTTCACAATTAGTAAGATCACCAAGCGTATATTATTCAAAAGAACTAGACAAAAACGGAAAACCCGTATTTGCTTCTAAAGTTATTCCTACAAGAGGTACTTGGTTGGAATATGAAACAGATGCAAAAGATGTAATCTATGTAAGAATTGATAGAACAAGAAAAGTTCCTATGACAACATTACTAAGAGCATTTGGTCTATCTTCAGACGAAGATATATTAAATATGTTTGATAATGATAAATTCTTAAAAAATACTATCGAAAAAGATAGCACAAAGAATACAGATGAAGCATTAATAGAAATATACGAAAAGTTAAGACCAGGAGAACCAACAACATTAGATTCATCAAAGAACCAATTAATTACAAGATTCTTTGATAACTTCAGATATGACCTAGCCAAAGTAGGACGTTATAAATTTAATCGTAGATTAAACATAACTGATAGACTATTAAATATGACTTTAGCACAAGATATAGTTGTAGATGGCGAAACTGTATTTACAGATGGAACTAAAATAACTAAAGAAGTATTAGAAGAATTAAAAAAATATCTTGAAGCTGGTTATGGTAAAGAAGAAGTAAAAATTAATGAAGAATTAGATACACATAATGTAGTACAAGTATTATATGTATACTCTCCATTAGACCCTAAAAAGAAAGTAAAAATAATGGGTAACGATCAAGATATCGACGTTAGAACATTAACAATCTCTGATGTATATGCATCTGTATCTTATTATCTAAATTTACTAGAAGGAATAGGACATGATGATGAAATAGACCATTTAGGAAACAGAAGAATTAGACAAGTAGGAGAATTATTACAAAATCAATTAAAAATTGGTATTAGTAGAATGGAAAGAGTAGTAAGAGAAAGAATGACTACTCAAGACATAGAAACTGTTACCCCAAAAAGTTTAATCAATATTAGACCAGTAACAGCAGTAATTAAAGAATTCTTTGGTTCAAGCCAATTATCACAATTCATGGACCAAGTAAACCCAATAGCAGAATTAACTCACAAAAGAAGATTATCTGCATTAGGACCTGGAGGATTATCAAGAGACCGTGCTGGAATGGAAGTACGTGATGTTAACCCTTCACACTATGGAAGAATTTGTCCAATTGAATCTCCAGAAGGAGCAAACATTGGATTGATAACATCCCTAGCTAGTTACGCAAAAGTAGACGAATATGGATTTATTCAAACACCATATCGTAAAGTAAATAATAAACAAATTACTGATGAAGTTGTATATTTAACAGCAGATCAAGAGCAAGATTATTACATTTCACAAGCTACAGTAAATGTTGATGATAACAATGTTATAACAGACACTACAGTAGCAGGTAGATTAAATGGTGAAAATGTTTTAATTCCAGCTGAAAAAGTTGATTATATAGATGTATCACCACAACAAGTAGTATCAATAACAACAAGTTTAATACCATTCCTAGAACACGATGACGCAACTCGTGCATTGATGGGAGCAAACATGCAACGTCAAGCATTACCATTATTAACAACAGAAGCACCATTTGTAGGAACAGGTGTTGAATATATTGCCGCTAAAGATAGTGGAGCAGTAGTAGTTGCAAAAGCCGATGGTATCGCTGAATATGTAGATGCAAAGAAAATTGTTGTTAAAAATGCTAAAGGTAAAGATATATATGAATTAGCAACATTTGAAAGATCCAACCAAGGTGAAACTGCAAACCATAGACCAATAGTAAGAGCAGGAGATAAAATCAGAAAAGGTCAAGTAATAGCAGATGGACCAAGTACAGATAAAGGTGAATTAGCATTAGGTAAAAATATGGTTGTAGCGTTCATGACATTTAATGGATATAACTTTGAGGATGCTGTAATTTTAAATGAAAGATTAGTAAAAGAAGATGTTTATACATCATTACATATTGAAGACTATGAAACTCAATGCCGTGATACAAAACTAGGCCCTGAAGAAATTACAAGGGATATACCTAACGTAAGTGAAGAAGCAAGAAAAAATCTTGACGAAAACGGAATCATCAAAATTGGTACAGAAGTTAAAGAAGGAGATATCCTAGTAGGTAAAGTAACACCTAAAGGAATGGCCGATTTAACAAGTGAAGAAAAATTATTACATGCAATCTTTGGAGAAAAAACAAGAGAAGTAAGAAATAGTTCATTATGTGTACCACACGGTGGAGAAGGAATAGTTCACGATGTAAAAGTTTACACTAAAGAAGATAATGATGAATTACCAAGTGGTGTAAGCAAAGTCGTAAGAGTATATATTATTCAAAAACGTAAAATCCAAGTTGGAGATAAGATGTCAGGTAGACACGGAAATAAAGGTGTTATTTCCCTAATACTTCCACAAGAAGATATGCCATATTTACCAGACGGAACTCCAGTAGATATCATGTTAAACCCACAAGGTGTACCATCTCGTATGAATATAGGACAAGTACTTGAATTACATATGGGAATGGCTTGTAAAAAACTAGGTGTACATATAGCAACACCAGTACTTGACGGTGCTAGTAAAGAAGACGTAAAAGCCATGATGAAAGAAGCTGGAATGGATGAAGATGGTAAGACTGTATTATATGATGGTAGAACAGGAGAACCATTTGCAAATCGTATCAGTGTAGGTGTCATGTATTTCGTAAAATTGCACCACATGGTTGACGACAAGTTACACGCAAGATCAACTGGACCTTACTCACTAGTAACACAACAACCACTAGGAGGAAAAGCCCAATTTGGTGGACAAAGATTTGGAGAAATGGAAGTATGGGCTCTAGAAGCATATGGAGCATCACACGTATTACAAGAAATCTTAACTTACAAGTCAGATGATGTAGTAGGACGTGTAAAGGTATATGAATCAATAGTAAAAGGAGCACCATTACCAAATCCAGGAATTCCAGAATCATTTAGAGTATTGATTAAAGAATTCCAAGCATTAGGCTTAGATATTTCAGTAATCAATAATGATGATGAAGAAGTAGAATTTAAAGAATTAGAAGCACTTGATGATGACGAAGATGATTCACCAATTGTTGAAGAAATAAATGAAAATAGAAAATCGAGAGCGCCAAAAGAAGAAGATAGTCTAGACGATTTAGATGATGATTTAGAAGATGAATTTGAAGATGATGAGGAAATAGATGATGATGCTTTTGATGAAGATTTCGATGAGGATTATGATGATACTTTAGAAGAAGTAGAAGAAGATATGGGAGGTGATTTCTAATGGTAGAGGCTAACAACTTTAAAGCTTTAAAAATAGGGATTGCTTCTCCTGAAACTATCCGTAGTTGGTCATACGGAGAAGTAAAAAAACCAGAAACAATTAACTATAGAACTCTAAAACCAGAAAGAGATGGATTATTCTGCGAAAAAATATTCGGACCAACTAGAGATTATGAATGTAGTTGCGGAAAATATAAAAGATTAAGATATAAAGGAATTGTATGTGACCGTTGTGGCGTTGAAGTAACAAAATCAAAAGTAAGACGTGAAAGAATGGGACACATAGAACTAGCATCTCCTGTAAGTCATATTTGGTATGTTAAAGGAATGCCATCTTATATTAGCCTATGTCTTGATATGTCTCCTAGAGATCTAGAAGAAGTAATATACTTTGTATCTTATATTGTTCTAGATCCTGGTGCTACAACACTTGTAAAAAAGCAAACTCTATCAGACAAAGAATATAGAGCATATTATGAAAAATATGGAAATACATTCAAAGTAGGTATGGGAGCAGAGGCTATCAAACAATTACTAAGTGAAGTTGATATTCAAAAAGAATTAGCAGACCTAGAAAAAGAATTAGAAAATGCAACTGGTCAAAGAAGAGTTAGATTAGTAAAAAGACTAGATGTAATCAATGCTTTTGCAACATCTGGAAACAGACCAGAATGGATGATACTAGATGCTCTTCCAGTAATTCCACCAGAGTTAAGACCAATGATTCAACTAGATGGTGGAAGATTTGCTACTTCTGATTTAAATGATTTATATAGAAGAGTTATTAACAGAAATAACCGTCTAAAAAAATTAATTGAATTAGGAGCACCTTCCATAATTATTCAAAATGAAAAACGTATGCTTCAAGAAGCAGTAGATTCATTATTTGATAATGGTAGAAGAGGAAGAAGTGTAACAGGAGCAGGAAATCGTGCCCTAAAATCACTATCAAGTATGTTAAAAGGAAAACAAGGACGTTTCCGTCAAAACTTACTAGGAAAACGTGTTGATTATTCAGGACGTTCAGTTATAGTAGTAGGTCCAGACTTAAAAATGTATCAATGTGGTATTCCTAAAGAAATGGCACTTGAATTATTTAAACCACATGTAATAAATGGTTTAGTATCAAGAGAAATAGCAAATAATATAAAAGCTGCTAAAAAAATGATTGAAAATAAAGATCCAAAAGTATGGGATGTAGTAGAAGATGTAATTAAAGAACATCCAGTTATGTTAAACCGTGCCCCTACATTACATAGACTTGGTATTCAAGCATTTGAACCAAAATTAATCTCTGGAAAAGCAATAAGATTGCATCCATTAGTAACAACAGGATTCAATGCTGACTTTGATGGAGACCAGATGGCAGTACACGTACCACTATCTGAAGAAGCCAAAGCAGAAGCAAGAATTCTAATGTTAGGTGCTAATAATATCTTATCACCAAAAGATGGATCTCCAATAGTAACACCATCACAAGATATGATATTAGGTAACTATTATATAACAATGGAAAAAGCAGGACTTGAAGGAGAAGGTAGAGTATTTAAAAATTCTAATGAAGCCTTAATGGCATTCCAAAGAAGAGAAATAACACTTCACACAAGAATAGCAGTTCCAGTTAAATCATTTAAACACAAAGTATTCCTAGATAGTTATAAAGATAAATATTTAATAACAACTCCAGGAAAATTAATATTCAATGAAATTTTACCAGATTCATTCCCTTATTTGAATGAACCATCAAGTGAAAATATTGAAGGAGTAACTCCTAGTAGATATTTTGTTGATTATGGTAAAGATATAAAAGAAGAAATAAAGAATATGGAAAGAGCTACAGCCTTTAATAAAGGAGCTCTAGAAAAAATCATAGCGCAAATGTTCAAAAGATATAGAACAACCGAAACATCTATATTCCTAGATAAATTAAAAGATCAAGGATTTAAATATTCAACATATTCAGGTATAACTATAGCATACTCTGATATAGTAACAAGTAAGCACAAAGAAGAAATAGTAGATAAATCTAATGCTGAAGTTAAGAAAATTAACAAACAATATCAAAGAGGTTTAATAACTGATAAAGAAAGATTAGACTTAGTAATAGATGTTTGGACAAAAGCTAAGAAAGATATTGAAAAAGAGCTTAGTGAATACGCTAAAACATATGAAGATAACCCTATTTTCATAATGATGAATTCAAAAGCCCGTGGATCAATTTCAAACTTCGTACAATTAGCAGGTATGCGTGGTATAATGTCTAAACCAAATGGTGACCCAGTTGAAATACCAATTCTTTCATCATTTGACGATGGACTATCAGTATCAGAGTTCTTCTTATCAACTCACGGTGCCAGAAAAGGTAGTGCCGATACAGCACTTAAAACAGCAGACTCTGGTTATATGACAAGACGTCTAGTTGATGTAGCACAAGATATGATCGTAAGAGAAGAAGATTGTGGAACTACTCAAGGTTCACTTGTAACAGCATTCCGTGATGAAAAAGATGGTATAATTGAACCATTGTATGATAGAATCTTAGGAAGATATACATCTAAGAAAGTAATTAATCCACAAACAAAAGAAATGATTTGTGATAAAGATACTTATATAACTGAAGCCATTGCTGATAAGATTAAAGCAGCAGGAATTGAAGCAGTAGAAATAAGAACAGTATTAACTTGTAGAACAAATCATGGTGTTTGTAAGAAATGTTATGGTAGAAACTTAGCAACAGGTAACATTGTAGAAATTGGTGAAGCAGTAGGTATTATGGGAGCTCAATCAATTGGTGAACCTGGTACTCAGTTAACAATGAGAACCTTCCATACTGGTGGTGTTGCTGGAACCGATATTACTCAAGGTCTTCCACGTGTTGAAGAGTTATTTGAAGCACGTATTCCAAAAGGAAAAGCAACTATAGCAGAAATTGATGGAATAGTATCAAAAATAGAAGATGCTAGTGGAAGAACAAAAATCTATATTAAGAATGATAAAGAAGTTAGAGAACACTTAACAATGTATGGTGCTAAATTAAGAGTTGAAAAAGGCGATAAAGTATCTGCTGGAGAACAATTAACAGAAGGTAGTGTATCACCAAAAGAATTATTAGCGGTAACAGATCCAAATACAGTACAACAATACATCTTAAAAGAAGTACAAAAAGTATATAGATCTCAAGGTGTTGATATCAATGATAAGCACGTTGAATTAATCGCAAAGAGAATGATTTCACAAATAAGAATAGTTGAAGCTGGAGATACTAAGTTTGTACCTAGTACAACTGTTTCAATAAATGACTTTACTGAAGGTAACAGAGATGTTATTATCCAAGGTAAAAAACCTGCTATTGGTCAACCAATATTATTAGGTATAACTAAAGCAGCATTACAAACTGACTCATTCTTATCATCAGCATCATTCCAAGAAACAACAAGAATATTAACTGAAGCTGCTGTAAAAGGTAGTGTTGATAAGTTACATGGATTAAAAGAAAATGTAATTATAGGTAAGTTAATCCCTGCTGGAACAGGTGCAAAAGAATATATGGATATAGATTATACACTAGAAAAAGAATTCTTAGATGATGAACCATCTGAAGTATTAGAAGATGAATTCATGGAGTAAGGTTAATCCTTACTTCTTTTTTTGCATACAATACATAACTAAAAATAAACATAAACAAATATATATAATTTTAGTCAATAAAGATAAGTAAAAATTAACTAATAAATTTGGAACTGAATTTAGTTTATCAGGTATATATAATATGAGATTATTTTATACTAGATATAAAAATTTCCAACCACTGGCTGGAATTATTAAAATAGATAAAATATTAATAAATAAAACCATCTTTATCTAATTTTGAAATTTCATCCTATGTAAAAGAAATTAATAATAATTATAATGAAATAGAAAAATTATATGATTACCTATAATTTGATAGATATCAACATATTTGTTGATATCTATTTTACATATATGAATTGTAAAATAAAACAAACAAAGAAAATTGTCTTTACTTCAAATTATAAGTATGATAAGCTAACAAAAAAGGAGGAAATTTATGGAAAAGAAAAATAATATGGTAATTTGGTTATTATTAGTAATAATAGCAATTTTAGTAGTATTGTGTGTGTTATTTGCAACAAATAAGATAACAATTAATAACAGTAATAACAATAATAAAAATACATTAAATGATACAAAAAATAATAACACTAGTGAGAATAATAATATCGATAGCAAACTTAACAATAGTGAAGCTGAGGCTGTTGTAAAAAATTTATTTACAAATGAAACAGTAAGATGGGTATATGATAATTCTCAAGTAACAAATTGTAAAAGGGATGATTCTAAAACTTATACAGAGAAAGAACTAGGTTTGGATTATACATGGGGAGGATATTATAAAGCTACAGATTTTAACACCTACGAGGATTATTTGAATAACATAAAACAATATTTCACAAATGAATACTATAAAAAAGAAATAGAAGATAAAGGAAAAATAAAACAAACAATAGAGCAACCTGATGGAACAATTTTATATTATTACTATGAAAAAGATGGCGCATTATACTGTGCTAATACCAATAAAGGTGGTAATAGTGTTAAAGCCTCAATTAAAGAAGCAGAGTACAATATTACAAATATAACTTCTGATGAAATAGATGCTAGCGTTGATGCATCATGGTATGGATTTAATTATTCAGAAGGTGCGCAAGAAAAAATAAATATAAAAATAGTAAAAGAAAACGACAGCTGGAAAATAAGTTCATATGAAGTTCAATAAAAATAGTTATCAACACATTTGTTGATAACTATTTTACATATTTATAATAATTTAAAAGAATTAATATTATTTATTTGACTTAATATTAAGGGGGTGTTAAAATTAACAATATATAAATAACATTATAAAATTTATAACTATTATTAAAAAGGAGTCAAAATATGTGTGGAATAACAGGAATTATAAGTAAAGAAAAAAATAAAGATAAAATAATAAAAAAAATGGATGAAAGAATTTATCACCGTGGACCAGATGCTGAAGGTCTATATGTTGATGATTATTTAGCATTAGGTCAAAGAAGACTATCAATAATAGACTTAAAAGGTGGAAATCAACCAATATATAATGAAGATAAAAGTATATTAGTAATGTATAATGGTGAAATATATAATTATCAAGAATTAAAAGAAGAATTGAAAAATCATAAATTTACTACAAACTCAGATACTGAAGTTTTAGTACATGGATATGAAGAATGGGGAGAAGAACTACCTAAAAAACTAAGAGGTATGTTTACATTCGCAATTTATGATAAAAATAAAAAGAAAGTATTTCTAGCAAGAGATCAATTTGGTATAAAACCACTATATTATTATCAAAATAAAGATGCAATTATCTTTGCTTCAGAAATAAAAAGTTTCTTAGAATATCCAAAGTTTAAAAAAGAATTAAATAAAAAATTATTAGGTCCATACTTAACATTTAGTTTTACTCCTACAGATGAAACTTTCTTTAAAAATGTATACAGATTACCAGCGGGCCATACATTGACAATTGATGTTGAAACTAGAAAAATAGAGATGAATAGATATTTTAAAGTAGATTTTAAAGAAGCTAATGAAAGTTTTGATGAAACAGTAGATAAAATATCAGAGGTAATGAAAGATTCAGTTAAACACCATTTAATAAGTGATGTAGAAGTAGGATCATTTTTATCAAGTGGAATAGATTCATCTTACCTAGTGAGTTTAGCAAGACCCGATAAAACATATACAATAGGATTTGATTTAGCTAGTTATAGTGAAATAGACTATGCCAAAGATTTAACAGATAAATTACATATTCAAAATATAAGCAAAAAAATATCAAAAGAAGAATATATGAAAGTAATTCCTAAAGTATACTATCACCTAGATGAACCAACAGCAGATGGATGTGCAATAGCAGTATACTTTCTATCAGAATTAGCAAGTAAAGATTTGAAAGTAGTATTATCAGGAGAAGGAGCAGATGAATTCTTTGGAGGTTATAATAGCTATGAAGATAATTTTTATACTAAATTACCTCTATGGTTAAGAAAGATGAATGCTTCCATCTGTAAATATCTACCTAAAAATAAAGTAACAAAATATATAATAAGAAGAGGAAAATCATTAGAAGAATCATATGTAAGTATCAATAGAACTTATTATGATGATGAATTAAAAGATGTATTAAAAGATGATAACTATTTAAGTAATAAAGAAATAGTTAAAGATACATATAAAGAGTATAAAAATTATAGTAAAATAGATAAAATGTTAGCAATAGATATAAAATATTGGCTAAGTAATAATATTTTAACTATAGTAGACAAAATGACAATGGCGCATTCTATTGAATCAAGAGTGCCATTTACAGATGTAGATGTATTTAAAATATCATCAACCTTGACTCCAAAATATAAAGTTAGCAATGGTGTAACCAAAGTAGCACTAAGACAAGCAGCAAAGAAAGTAATACCAACAGAAGCGTATAAAAAGAAAAAATTAGGATTCCCAGTACCAATAAGAGAATGGATAAGAGAAGATGATTTCTATCAAGAAATTAAAAATACATTTAATAAAGATATATCAAAAGAACTATTTAATAATGATTATCTAATAAAGATATTAGATGAACATAAGAATAGAGAAAAAGATAATTATAGAAGAATATGGGCAGTATACAGCTTTCTAAAATGGTATGAAGTATTCTTCGAGGAAAACTAAAAGAGACTAACAACTAATTAGTCTCTTTTCTAAGTATCTCATATACATCCTTAATATCCATCTTATCTTCAACTTTATATTTAGGTATAATATGAAGATGAAAATGCTTAACATCTTGGGCAATACCATTATTTTGACAAAAACTTATTCCATCACAATGTAATTTATCATATAATACTTTTCCAACATCTCTTGCAATATTAAAAATATACATTAAAGTATCAGAGTCAATATCATACATATCAGTATAATGTTTTTTAGGTACTACTAAACAATGCCCATTATGACTTGGATTTACATCTAAAAATACTTTAACTATTTCATCCTCGTATATAGTATATGATGGTATTTCACCATTAATAATCTTACAAAAAATATCCATACTCATATCCTCCTATCACAAATTGTATCAAATTATTTTAATAAAATCTATACTTAAATACTATATTTCTAAACTTTTTTTCTTAAAAGCCTCACTTTTTCCCTCTTGATAATAACTTATATATCTACAAATCTTCTTACTATTTTTATAAAATGCCTTAAACATTTCTATCTCTTCACTATTTAATCTATATAGACTAATAAATCTACATACTCTATCAGGAAATAATAAATAAGATTTATTCAAAAAATAATTAAGTATTTCTTCACGTTCAACTTTTCTATTTATTCTAATCATTTCTGTTGCATATACATTATACACCCCATAATAATCATTAGAATATATAACAGAGTTTCCCTTACCACTTACTTGATAAAACTCTATATCATCACTATATGGATAGAAAACCAAAGTATCCTCAATATTTTTACAGAAGTGATACCCAACATGTTTACTATCTTTAGGCTCAACATAAATTTTTCCTACTTCATATTTTTCTCCATATTGATTAGTAAGGCCACCATAAAAAGCCTTATAACCCTCTATCCATTCCTCACTATAAAAATATCCATTATCAATTTCCATAATTATCAACATCCTGACAATATAATTCTATCATAATATCATAAAAATATAATCCAAGTTAACAAAAAAAGAAAACATTTTTTGTTTTCTACGTGAACACTTTGCGAATATTCATTATTATTATGTAAACCAAAAATGAATTTTATTCACAAAATACTTATAATATGGTACAATTTATATGTAGAAGTATTGAAAGTAGTGAAGTAATGAAAAAAGTAGTTATAATTATTTTATGTCTAGTAATAATAATATCTTCTTCAATGGTAGGCTACTTAGTAGTAAGTGCTAATACAGAAGTAAAAATAGAAGATAACATTATAGATAGACAAAATGAACAAATAGAATATTTAAAAAGTTATGGATATACTTTAGATAATCCAAATGTTATTTTAAACCCCTATGATATTTCTCCCTTGACCGCGCTAATAATATTTGAAACAGATGATGTTGTTCCCGTATCTATAACAGTAGTAGGAAAAAATAGTGATAATTCATATACAAAGGACTTTGAAAAATCTAAAGTACACTATATACCAGTATATGGATTATATGCAGATTATAACAACAAAATAATAATAAAATGCCAAAATACAGAAAAAGAAGTAGAAATTAAAACAGAAAAATTACCAAAAGAATTATCTAGTACAAAAACAAATAGTACTGGAGACACTCTCTTTGTAGCGGATGATAATCTACCATATGCTTTAGACAAAGATGGAGAAGTAAGATGGTATCTAACTAAAAAATATACAGGAAAAATAGAAAAATTATCAAATGACAATCTATTCTTAGGTAGTGATAAAAAAGATGAAAATGATTTATATAATTCAATATTAGAAATAGATCTATTAGGTAAAATATATAAAGAGTATAAAATAGATGAAGGATATACAGGAAGTTACATAGAACTAGAAAATTCTTATTTAATTCTTTCCAAAGATCTATTAGAAATAGATAAGCAAAATGGAGAAATAATAACAAGATATAAATTAAATAGTCAATATAATACTATAACATTAAATGATAATATAGTAATATTATCATCAAGTGACAGTGCCTTAAAAATAGATTTAAACAGTAAAAAGCAAGCAGAAATAACTTTTCAATCAAATAAAAATGAAAAAGAAGTTAATATAGAATTTTATACTACAAAGAAAAATTATAAATTATCATATGGTACAAGTTTTGCTGAAAAAAGTGAGACAGAAACATCAAAGGAAAGTTTCTTATTGATAAACTATAAAAACCCAGATGATAATTATAAAAAATATGACATAAAATTAAAAAAAGAAACAGATAGACTAGTAGTAAGTGGCAAGTTTAAAAAAGAAGATAAAGTATATGTAATATTAGATAAATTTATGGATAAGAAAATATATGATGTAGATATAAAAGAAAATACAACATATAAATATATTAACAATACTAACC
>CAVJSY010000074.1:0-3474 GCA_963652285.1 Oribacterium sp. | reverse complement strand
AGAAAATAATAAAAATTGGTAAAATTAATAATAATATTTTAATTAATATAATATATTTCTAAATCCATAATTACTACTAGTATTACTAATATTAAATAATTTACTTCTATAAATAACATCTGAATAACTATCTAAAGTACTTCCTACTTCACCAGTAGCACTACCAAGTAAATTACCATCATATAAAACCATTTCATCAAAATCATCATCAATATTATATACTGAATATATATTTCTATCAGTATTATCCTTATAACTACCGTATTTACTATATGATAAATAAACTACTGTTCCCCATTCCAAATTAGACAACAACTCTATCTTTTTATCTTTAACTCCATAATCTAATATTTTTAGGGAAGTATTAAGAGCAGATTCTCTTGTATAATTTGTTAAATAATTATCACTTTCCTTTATAAGAGGGTTATTATCTGTACCACTTACTTTATACTTAGAAACCCAAAAACCTTTAATATCTTTATTAATAAATAAAGGATGAGTAACATATTCATCATTGTTACCAATGCATTCATCTTTAGTACAAGTTATTTCTCCAGAATTACTCTTGGCATTTTCAAATACAATATCTATTCCGTTATTATATAAACTATTTCTACTTTCTTCATTATCTATATTCCATACTTTATATTTATATCTAGGTATCCAAACATAAAATGCTACTATATCATCTGTATCTACTACAGTACCTAAAACTTTATCTTTATATTTATTATAATCTTTTACAATAACAGCATTAGCCCATCTCTTTTCATTATAATTATACCAATAATATTTAATATTACTATTGTTTTTATCTGCTATATTCCAAGTAGAAGTATTATTATCATAATATACTGCTATCATGTCATCACTAATACTAGGTTTATTAGCCCCACTATTATCTATATTATTAATACAGGTATTAGTATCTATTGTATCAGATTTCTTTCTTTCTAATTTACTTTTACTACCTGTATATAGTTCTACTTCTATTTTACCTGAAATACTTTTATTAAGTAAATTACTTTGATCTTCATTATTTTGACATTTTGTTATATCTTCTTCTTGGCAAGAATCAGATAGCCACATTCTAAATTCATAATCATCTGAATCAGTACTATAATCCTTTAAGTCTTGCTGAATATCAGTAAGAACTAACCTTCCCTTATCAATAGTATCAAAAGATGGTGAAAAATTACCAGTATTAATAACATTACCATTTTTTATAAGTTCCCACTTTAAATATTTACTTAATAAATCACAATCTACTTGTAAATTATTCAAAGCAATATCATAAATAATATTATTTACAACATTTTCTTTACTTCCTCTTACCTTAAACTTAATAGTAAGTACATTATCATTATTAGTATAGATATCTTTATCATTAATGGGTATTAATTTTATAGAATCACTATCAATACTAGTATCACCATAGATATCTTCATCAATTCCTATTTTTTCCGTCTTAACATTAAATCTATTAGAGTAACTATACGTAGCATAAGTTATACCAATAACAACTAATATTATTAAAGCAAATTCTAATACTATAACAAAAGCATTTTGCTTTTTTAATTTATCTATCATAATAACACTCCCATCCTAACTAATAAAATGATACCACAAAATTATATAATTATCAATTTATTTAAAAAAAATAATTCTTAAAATTAAGAACTATTTTTCTGTATCAACACTAAAATCTTCTAACTTACCATTATCATTTAATATTTTATTTACTGTTTCTGTTACTTCATTTAACTTATCAGAGCATTCCTTAGATAACTCCATAGCGCGACTATATTTTTTTATTGCGTCATCTAAATTAACATTACCATTTTCTAATTCTGTAACAATTGTTTCTAATTCTTTTATTTTTTCTTCAAAAGTCAATTCTTTCTTTTCCATACTATTCACACACCTTTACAACTTTAGTTTCTACTTTACCATCTTTAAATTCTACTAGCATTGTATCATTTTCTTTTATTCCTTTAATAGAAGATACAACATTATCTTTAATTCTTGTAATTGTATAACCTCTTTTCAATGTTTCCATAGGGTTTAATAAAACTACTCTAGAAGTTAAATTATCTAATTTATCTATATATTTTTGATATAACAAACTAGGATTATTTAATATATAATGATTAGATAAATTAAATAAATTAATCTTATTATCACTTATTATTTTTAATATAGCTTGATCTAAAGACTTTACAATATGAGATAAATTATCTTTTTTATTATCATACATTATATTTGGATTATTAAGAACATAACTATTAGACAAAGTAAAAACTTTAACTTTATAATTTTCTATTATTTTAATTATGTTATCATTAATCTTATCTATAATCAAATCTAATGTTTGTTCTTTAGTTTCATATATATAATTAGGATTTTTTAATACATAACTAGTACTCAACTTATCTAATTTTAATTTATTAGAACTAATTATATTATCAATAGCATTAAAACTTCTTACTTTAGAATTTTCTAAATATTCAATTATATTCTTAATATCAGGAACTGCTAATTCTGCTGCTGCTGTTGGAGTAGGCGCTCTTAAATCTGCTACAAAATCACTAATGGTAAAATCTATTTCATGACCAACAGCGCTAATTACTGGAACTCTAGAATTATATATTGCTCTAGCCACTACTTCTTCATTAAATGGCCATAAATCTTCAATAGATCCGCCACCTCTTCCAACAATTAAAGTATCAATATCATATGTATTAGCAAGTTCAATCTTTTTAACTATATCATCTTTAGCATTATCTCCTTGTACTAAAGAAGGAAATAAAATTGTTTCACATATAGGATATCTTCTTTTAATAGTAGTAATTATATCCCTTATAGCAGCACCAGTTGACGCTGTTACAATTCCAATTTTCTTAGGCATTTTAACAATTCTTCTTTTATGAGACTTATCAAATAATCCTTCACTAGCTAATTTCTTTTTTAATTGTTCAAATGCAACATAAAGATTTCCAACACCATCTTCTAACATATTAGATACATATATTTGATAGCCACCAGTTGGTTCATATACACTAACTTTTCCAGTTACTAATACTTTCATTCCATCAGCAGGAATAAATTTTAAATTTTTAGTACTAGTAGCAAACATAACAGCATTAATTCTACTACCTTCATCCTTTAAAGTAAAATAATAATGGCCCCTAGTATGAGCCTTAAAATTAGATATTTCACCTTTTAAATATACTACTTTTAAATTATTATCTTCATCAAACTTATATTTTAAATATCTACTTAATTGTGTAATAGTTAAATATTGTTCCTTCATAAATACCTCTATTATTTATTATCATTCATATGATATATTTTATCCAAAACCCCGTTAATCATTTTTACAATCTTTTCATCAGAATACTCTTTACTAATATTTATTGCTTCATCTATAGCAACTTTTCCAGCAATATCTGTATATAATAATTCATATATAGC
>CAVJSY010000073.1:0-4238 GCA_963652285.1 Oribacterium sp. | reverse complement strand
GAAAATTCTAATAGTGATATTAGAAGCATGCGATTTTAAATCGTGTGAGGTTCACGTGGAAGTGATTTATATGAAAGTAGGAATATATTCTTTAGGATGTAAAGTAAATTTATACGAAAGTGAATTTGTAGAATCTAAACTAAAAGAAAAAGGATATACTATTGTACCATTTGATGAATTAGCAGATGTTTATATTATAAATACCTGTAGTGTTACTAATGAAAGTGATAGAAAGAGTAGAAAAACTATAAATGAAGCTAAAAAAAGAAACAAAGATGCAATAATAGTAGTTATGGGTTGCTATAGTCAATTATTTGGTAGCGATACAGATGCCGATATTGTTATTGGTAACAAAGATAAAAGTAGAATAATAGAGCTAATAGAAGAATATATGAAAACAAATAAAAAAATTAATAATGTTAAATCTATAATTAAAGATACTCCATTTGAAAACATGGAAATAACACATTTTGATAATCATACTAGAGCATTTGTTAAGATTCAAGATGGCTGTAATGCTTTCTGTTCTTATTGCATAATACCATATACCAGAGGAAATCCTAGAAGTAAAAAAGAAGAAGATGTTATTAATGAAGTAACAAAATTAGTAAATAACGGCTATAAAGAAATAGTATTAACAGGAATACATACTGGAAGATATGGAATGGATCTTAAAGATACTAATCTTGAAACATTATTAAGAAAATTAGTACAAATACCTAATATATATAGAATAAGATTATCATCAATTGAAATTAACGAAGTAACTGATGGTATATTAGAATTAATGAAAGAAAATAAAATAATAGCAAGTCATCTTCATATTCCATTACAAAGTGGCTGTAATAGAATACTAAAACTAATGAATAGAAAGTACGATTTAGATTATTATAAAAAAAGAATTAAAGAAATAAGAAAATATCGTGATGATCTATCTATAACAACTGATTTAATAGTAGGTTTTCCAGGGGAAACTAATGATGATTTTGAAGAAACATTAAATACCTTAAATGAAATAAAATTTACTAAAATCCATACATTTCCATACTCTAGAAGAGAAGGAACACCCGCTAGTAAAATGCCTGATCAAATAAGAGGAGATATTAAGAAAGAAAGAGTAAATAAAGTTCTTAAATTATCAGTAAGTTACGAAGAAGAATTCTATAAAAAATATATAAATAAAACAGAACAAGGTGTAGCAGAAGTAAGAAAAGATGGAACTGTAGTAATGCATTCATCTAACTTTATTCCTATTATAGTAAATTCTAGTAATGTCGCAAATAATGATATATTAGAAGTAAATATTACAAAAGTAGCTGGTGTAAAAGTATATGGTGAAATAAAGGACTAAATCGTTTAATTTAGCCCTTTTTTAATATTTAAAAGTATACTGTTTCTAAGTACATTATCACTATTGTTCCACATTAACTCAAATAGAACACCTAGCCCTATAAGTGGATCTTCATCCTTGCTATCTATAGATTCTACAATAGACTTTTTAATATCCTCTATATCATCATCTTTGAAATTATTAATAATATAATTTCTAACATCAATATTTTTCATTTAATCACCTATAATTATTATGTGATAATTATTACTAATTATACATACAAGTTAATTTTTAAATGTAAACATTATATAATCTATTTTCTAATAACAAATTTTATGATATCATTATAAATAGAGGTAGATAAGATGAAAAAAACATTATCTAAAACAGATAAAATATTATTGGTATTAACAATTATATTTTTAGGATTCGGTTTAATTATGGTATTAAGTGCATCTTCTATGGAATCATACATGAGAAGAGGACACAGTCCATATTATTATTTTATAAGACAATCTATATTTGTAGGAGTAGGATGTATATTATTTTTAGTAATAACTAAAATACCTACAGGATTCTATAAAAGAATATCTAGTCTATTATTACTATTAATAACAGCAAGTTTAGGTGCTTTAACAGTATATGGGCATGTTGCTAATAGTGCGGTTAGTTGGTTTAGAATAGGACCATTATCAATACAACCAAGTGAGTTTGCTAAAGTAATAATAATAATTTATTTAGCATCTTATTATGATAAGAAAAAAGAAGAATTAGATACTCAATGGGTAATGATGAAACCACTAATCTTTATATTGCCAGCAATATTCTTAGTAGCATTACAACCAGATTTAGGTACCGCAGCAATAATGACTGGAATAACTGCATTTATGTTCTTTTCAGTGCCAATGAAAAGATCTGTAAGAAGAAAGTTTGACTTAATATTTGTAGGGGCTATATTAATAGTAGTATCTATATTTATAATAACAGGTGGTAGTTTTCTTAAAAGTTATCAATTACAAAGACTAATAAATTTTAAAGATCCTTGTGAAAGATATGAAGAAAAAACTGGATATCAAGTATGTAATAGTTTTATTGCATTTGCTAATGGAAAGGTAACAGGTCAAGGAATAGGAAAGAGTACTCAAAAATATCTATATTTACCAGAATCATATACTGATTTTATATTTCCTATAATAGTAGAAGAGTGGGGAATGATAGTAGGAATAATTGTAATAATATTCTATCTAATAGTTTTATATAGACTATATGTAATAGCAAGAAGCGCTACTAATTTAAATAATTCACTTTTAGCATATGGTGTATGTGTATATGTATTTTTACATATTGCAGTTAATTTAATAGGAGTTATGGGAATAGGACCTTTAACTGGAGTACCACTACCATTCTTATCTTATGGTGGTAGTTATACTATATCATTACTTTCATCACTTGCTTTAGCCCAAAGAGTAGCAATAGAAACAAATAATGAAACAATAAAAAAAGAAAGAAAAAAGAAGCATACTAAAAAGGTAGTAGTAGAATAACTTATCCGCTTAAACAAAATATAAGTCTAAGCGGTACTTTCTACTAATAACTATGTAGAGATTGCTCTCTATTTTTCTAATACCATTTTATTTTATATAAATATTTATTGAAAAATTGCAAAAAAATACTTGCATATAATTATAATATTTGCTATAATTATATTGCTCGTGGCGAGATAGCTCAGTTGGCTAGAGCATTTGGTTCATACCCAAAGGGTCGAGAGTTCGAATCTCCCTCTCGCTACCATAAGAAATAATACTTGAATTATATAAATTCAAGTTTAATAAAAAGCTAATTCAGAGAAATGAATTAGTTTTTTTGTATTTAAGAAACTATCCTGGTAAGAAAAAATGGTATTATGGTAAATATTATTAAAGAAGAATTACCTATTGAATAATCATCAAATAATAAAAAGAAGTAAGTAATATTCACCTCTAATCATAGATAGATACCATTTACACAGAGATTTCTATACACACTCCTAATTGTCTAATGGATTTCTTTTTTCTCGTAACTTCTTGTAAATTTTTTTATTACTATTTACATAAGTAACATTACAATCCTCAACATTATTAATTAAATTATAATATGCTAATTTATTCATAGCACCATTTATTATATTTTTGTTTATTAAATACTCTAATTCTTTTTCTGAAAATAAACCATATTCAACTAGTTCAGTGTCAGTATTATTTTTTTCACTTGTTTTAATACAATTATTAGCAATTACTATATATGTCTTTGAATTATTAGTATCTGGTGATGTATAAACTTCATCTACTAAAAATAAATCATCACTAATATAGCCCGTTTTTTCTTTTAATTCTCTTTTTGCTGCTTCAATTGTAGCTTCATTATTTTTTATATATCCAGATGGAAATTCGGCAATTAATTTATCATTGATTCTAGTTTGAATAGTAATTATATATTCCTTATCTTGAGTTATTGCAATTACTATAACAGAATCTTTTCCGTTATTTTTTACAACCTTTTCTTTTGAAACTATATTTTCTTTTGGCAATCTATATGTTTCTCTTAAAACTTGAAGAAAATCCCCGTTATATAATACTTCTTTTTGAATAGATTCACCTTTAACTTTTTTGTATAATTCATTGATTTTATCCAATAAAACTTTTTCCTTATACTCAGGACTTCTTGTATAATTTAAATTTTCTATTCTATTTCTCGTTTGAAGAACGCAATCATTTAATGTTTTGTTTTCTAAATTTAATAATTCTTCTTCAAATATTCTTCTAATCTCATAAGAACGAACATACCTTTTAGAATAAATTATTATCTTATCTTTTTCAAATTCAGCTATATCCTTTTTGGAAATTTTCTTTTTATCGTTATTATATAC
>CAVJSY010000072.1:0-12458 GCA_963652285.1 Oribacterium sp. | reverse complement strand
AGGCTTCCAATAATTTTTTAATACTGTTCCATTTAACTTTTCATTTCACCTTTTATTATTTATTAATTCATATTCTCCTTCAAAATTCCAAATATTTAATTTTCCTTTTGCAGGTATTGGATAAATAGGCTCAATTTCTTCAAAAAACCACCCATATCTGCCTTTTTCATATAGTCCTAAATTATATTCTTTAATATTTAATTTTATTTTTTTTAAAAAATCATCATCCATATATACACAATCAACTAAATTAGCTTTACAAATTATATTTCCAAAATTCATAGGTAAATTATTAATTAATGAAATAATATATTCATTAGTTAAATATTCCTTGGCAAGTTTTTTTCCACTTGCATGAATAAATATTTCTCCTCGATAGTTTGTTTTCCAACTTCTAGTTTCTATTAATTTATCACCATTTGCAATTAGTGTAGCAAAAGGTTCCTTTATACTTAATACTTTCATTTTAAATTTCATCCTTTCATCTTTCTTGATATTCATTTTCAACGCACACATAGCTGTAAAAAAACTATATGTATTTTTAGTTAGTTACTTTGGGTATGTTATTTTGTCATAGGCACTTCCTCCTCTTTTAAGCTTATTATTATACCACTCCTTTACAAATTTCGTATCTATATATCTATACTAACACCACTAAATCTACATTTAAAATCTCTGATAATCCAAGCAAATATATTACTACATCCGCAATTTCTTCTCCTACGTCCGTTTGTTTTTTTCTCCAAGCTTCATATGCTTCTGCCATTTCACCATAGGTTAAGCAAAATTCTTTATTAATATCTGTTACATTAAATCCCTTATTCAATTTATTTTTATAAATATCTTTTTGTAATTGTTTTAAATCTATCATTTATTTTTCCTCCAATACATCATTTATTATTTTTCTAATTTCTAATATTCTTTTATTCATAAAATTTGGATGATCCTTGAACCATTTTATATTAAGCGGAGAAGGGTGTGGTAGCACTATAGCTGGTTTTCCATTTATGTAATTATCTTTAAAAATTAATTCATTAAAATTTTCTTTTGGAAAAAACACTTTTGCTGATTTTGCACCAATTATTATATATATTTTGTTATTAATATATTCTAGTTCTTTTCTTATCCAAGTTTCATAACAAATCTTTGGTGGTATTTTATCATTTCCATTTTTATCTTTTCCTGGATAGCAATGAGCTAGAGCAGCTATATAAAAATTGTTTGGATTATAAAATGTGTCATCGTCTATCATATACCACTCATATTTTAGTTTTTTCCCACTTTGATCTGTAAATGGTTTTAATGTTTCATGAACGGTAGCAGATGGAGCCTGACTTATTTGAACTATTTTTGAGTTGATATTTCCTAAAAATATAGGATGTGGTTGAAATCCAAACTTATCTTTGCAAATTTCACATTTTTTAATACTTTCTATTAAATTATTAAATTCTTTTTCCATATCTTTTTCTATACTCCTCAATATTGCTTATTACTTCATCAAATATATACTCAATAGGTTGCATTCCATTAACATGTATTAGGTTATTCTCATTTATAAGTGATAAATATGCATTTCTAACTTTTGCTAAGTGTTCGGCAGACGCTTTAATATTAAACTTTGCATCAGTATTTCTCCTAATAGATTCCTCTGGGGTGATATCAATAAAAAAGCCAAGATCAGCCTTTGGAAAAATCGAATTGATGTTGGCCACCCAATTCTTATCTACACCTTCAGCCATACGATAAGCTAAGGCTGAAGGCACATATCTATCAAACAACATTATTTTTTCTTTAAAATCGTCATTAGTAATGTTTTTCATTCTTATATATCTATCAGTTGCAAATAAATAAGCCTTCAAAATTGGATCTAATGTTCCTGCTTTTGCCATTTGTTTTAATTCCTTACCAATATTTATTTCAAACTCTTTTGAAATTTCAACTGGGATATCTAATTCAATGTAATATTTTTTTATCATTTGAACTAACGTCGTTTTGCCACAATTATCTAATCCTTCAAAAATTACTAACATAGTATATCATTTCCTTTATTTAATTATACCACAAATTCAACGAATTTTATCACTATTCTGCCACATCCAAGATTCATCCAACATTTTCTAATGCATATCCAACAGTTGGAAATGAAATTAAATCTCGCAAACCATTTAACTAAAAGGGTCAAATCAAAAGTATGGTAGAATTCTTCCATATTTTTTACCTAATTTTGCAAGTGCAAAATAAGAAATGATAGCTCTATAATTCCTTTGATTATATAGAATAATTTAGTTTAGTGCTATCATTCTCTTTATCCTGCTTATTATTTTTCGTTAATTATCTCTTTAATAGTAGGTCTAAATACTAATCCAAATGTTATATCTTTTCCCCTAAATAAATTTAAATCTATTATTGGTATAACTTTTAACAATTCATAATTATCTGGTATTGCAGAATCAAATACTGTCATACCATTTTCTGTTGTATCTCCTTTATCTTCACGATATTCAATTTCAAAATATTCTCTTAAATAACCCAAATATTTATTTACTTGTTTTCTTTTCATTGGAGAAGATACTAAAACTATTTCTTGTTTATGATTAACTTCAAATGGCAATTTATAATCATAAGCACCAACTTGTGTTAGTTTAACTGCTTTATCAATAAAACTACTTCTAAAGTTAATTTGTTTAATGTCTAAACTGCCTTTATCAGTTTTATCAATTACAATATTATCTATATACTTTGATATGAATTGTTGTTTTTCTTCTTTTGTTTTTATATCCCATTCAAATTTATAAAATTCTTTTTCTTTATAACCGTTATCAATAGATATTTTTTCTATATCTCTACGAGCCATAACTTTTTCTATTGTAAAAGTATGAACATCTAATTCATTTAACTCTTGTTTTTTATTATTTAATATTTCTAATTTTTCATTTATCTTTTTTAGATCTTCTTCAAAATCTTTGAGTTCAACTATACCAGTTAGGTATGCTTTTTTAATTCTTTCTTTTTGTTTAATGTATCCCTCAATTTCTTTATCTAAATTAAGGTCAGTATTCTTATCTTTTTTATCTGCAAGTATTGGTAAAAAGAAACTATTACACATTTGTTCAAACTCTAAAAACTCATATATTGCTTTTATCATGTATTCTTCAACATAATCTTCTCTTAAATTGAAATGACAAAACTCACAATTATAATAAATATATTTTTTCTTTTTACCACCAGAACCTTTACATTTCATTATTTTTCCACATTTAGGACATACTAATTTTTGAAAGAAAAAATAAGTTCTAGTTCTTGTATAAGTTCTTTGATTAGCTAGTTTTTGTGTTTGGCATTCTTCCCACATAGCACGAGTAATTATAGGTTCTACAACATTCATATAAATAACAGTATCACGACCAATTTTTTAGCTATTCTTTTGTATTGTTCATAGTCGCCCATGTAGATTCTATTATTTATAATCTTTTCTATATTGGTATCATACCAAGATTTGGTTAACACTTTTTCTTTATTAAAAATATTAGATATTTGTTGATAACTATTTCCCTCTAAATAAAGATTGAATATTCTTTCAATGATATGTCTAGTTGTTTCATCTATGACAGTTTTTTTATTTCCATCTTTTTTATATCCAAGTGGAACAACACCAGGTAAATGTCCTGATTTTATAGCACCATTAAGTTCAAACTTTGTTCTTTCTGATACGATTTCTATTTCTAGTTGTGAAAGAACAGTTAACATTCTTACAAAGAATCTTCCATTAGCAGTATTAGTGTTAACATCATCTCTATCACATACAAGATAGCAATTATATTTTTCTAGGATATTAATTAGTTCTTCTAAGTCACGAACGGAACGAGTAACTCTATCTAATTTATAAGCAACTATATAATTTATTTTACCTGTTTTAACGTCATTAAGCATTTCTTGAAACCTAGGTCTATGTTCCATATCTTTTGCACTTATTCCAGCATCTTCATAAACTTTAAAAACATTATATCATTTAAATTCACATAAACTAAGTAGTTTTTCTTTTTGCTCTGGCAAACTAAATCCAGCACGAGCTTGATCGTCAGTACTAACTCTAATGTAAATATCAGCATTCTTTATTTCTTCTTCACACATTTTAATCCTCCTTAACAAAAAAAGGGTGAAGCAATATTTAGGTTATAAATACTACTTCACCCAATAGGTTTAATATTTTCTATAACCATTATAACACAGATTTTGTCATTATTTTATTTTTTTAATGAAGTCTTTTAAATCAGACAGCCTTATTTTGGTATTTAAATCCTTGTAATAAACAAATTCGTGTCCATTGAATAAAAGATATGTCTTATTATTAATAATTGCTCTATGGGGCTCTATATAGCCTATGTTGGTGGGCTCTAATTTTATTAAACTACCATTAATGAAAATAGGTTTAGTACTATTAAGTTTGCAAGCCCATTCAACTTTGTTTTTAAGTTCATGACTTATTTTAATTTCTTGTTTGATTATTTTTATCATAATATCATCAACACCTTTCTTAAACGACAAAAAAATCAATCATTTCTGATTGATTTAATTATTAACATCGCTTTGGTGCGACGATTTTTGCTTCTGGAGCCTTAAAGGTTGAAGTCGGACAACCTTTAATTATCTAAATTATAGGTAGTAATAAACTACTAACTGATATAAGTATACCATGAAAATACGAATATAGTACAAAAAATATAAATACAGTGACATTTACAGTGACATTTGTGGTATACTTATATTAGTATGAGGAGTGATATAGGTGAAATTATTTGATGAAATAAAACCAGTGTTTTTTATTGACAATAAAATGAATAATATATTAAATGATATAAATGTTAAACTTAAAAATATAAATGTCAATGATAAACAAAAAAGAAAATATATGATCTCAAAATCTAAAATAAGGTCAATTCATTCTTCACTTGCAATTGAAGCTAATTCATTATCTTTATTTGATGTAGAAAGTATATCAGAAAATAAACTAATATTAGGTAAAAAAGATGAAGTACAAGAAGTAAAAAATGCAATTGAAGCATATAATCATATAAATGAATATAATTATAAAAGTGAAAATGATTTATTAAAGCTACACGGGTTAATGATGAAATACTTTGATGAAGATAATGGTAATTATAGAAATCATGGTGAAGGTGTAAAAAGAGAAGATGAAATAATATATATGGCTCCTGAATCCATTTTAGTTCCATCTTTAATGAAAAGTTTATTTGAATATATAAGTAGTAGTGATTTAAATATTATTATTTTATCTGCAATTTTTCATTATTACTTTGTTTTTATTCATCCTTTTTCAGATGGAAATGGAAGATGTGCTAGATTTTGGGTAACATTAATGCTAATAAATTATGATAAAAATTTTGAATTTATACCACTAGAAGAGGAAATATATTTAAATCAAGAAAACTACTACTTAGCTATAGCAGAATGTCATAATAATGGAAATGTAAATGTATTTATAAAGTTTATTTTACAGACAATTAATTCATCATTAGATAAATTGATAAAAAATAGTAATTTTGTTTGTAATGATATTCAAAATAAAATTATAGAACTAATAGCAAATAATAATAGAATTACACAAAATGAAATAGCCAATATAACTAATGTTAATGTAAGAACCATTAAAAGGAATTTTAAAATATTAATAGATAATTTAATAATTGAAAGAATTGGTTCTGACAAAGCAGGATATTGGCAAATACTAAAATAACTATTAAGCAGGATAAAGAGTATGATAGCACCACCTTAATCTATCCTTTACAATTAAAGGAATTATAGTGCTATCATTTCTTATTTTGCACTTGTAAAATTGAGTTAAAAATATGAAAGAACTCTACCATACTCCTTTTTGAATCCTTATAAATAAAGAGAAAAATGAGTATTAATTAAAATCCTAGTTTTGGACGTGCACTAAAAATGTTGGATGATTCTTGGATGTTTTTAAGTTATTAACAAAATATACTGATTTAGTAGTATAATTATACATAGAAGTGACAGATAAATAGTAATTTGAAAGTGAGGTTATTTATGAGTAAAAAAGAAATGTGGTGTAAATTTTTTTCCAAAAGTAAATCACATAGATAGTAAATTATTTACTGTTTAAAATTTATAAGGAGGAAAATAAAAATGGAATATGTAACTTTGAATAATGGAATAAAAATGCCATTAGTAGGTTTTGGTGTATTTGAATTAGATGAAAAAGAAACAGAAAAATGTGTATTAAATGCTATTGAGTATGGTTATAGACTATTTGATACAGCACAAGCATATTACAACGAGGGAAATGTTGGAAACGCAATAACAAAAGCGATAGAAAGTGGAAAAGTAAAAAGAGAGGATTTATTTATTACTACAAAGGTATGGGTAACTGAATTTACTTATGAAAAAGCAAGAAAATCGATTTTAGAATCACTTGAAAAATTGCAAACGGATTATATTGATTTAGTGTTAATACATCAATGTTTGTCAGATTACTATTCAGCATATCACGCAATGGAAGATTTATATAAAGAGGGAAAAATAAAAGCAATCGGAATATCTAATTTTAGTAGTGAAAGAATGCACGATATATATGCTTTTAGTGAAGTAAAACCAGCAGTTAATCAAGTAGAAACACATTTGTTTTTCCAACAAGAAGAATTAAATGGTTGGATGAAAAAATTAAATATACAGCACGAGGCTTGGGGGCCTCTTGCACAACACAGAATTGGAGATGTTATAAATAATCCTATTGTAAAAGAAATAGCAGAAAATCATAAAAAAACTCCTGCTCAAATAGCATTAAGATATAATGTTCAAAGAGGTATTGTAGTAATACCAAAGGCAAGAGAAATTGAAAGAATGAAACAAAATATTGAAATATTTGATTTTGAATTAACAACAGAAGAAAATGAAAAGTTGAAAACATTAGATGAAAATAAGTCATTATGGCTTGAATATGATGATCCAAATATCGTTGAAATGGCTATGTCATAAAGATACACACAAATTACAATTTAGTAATTGGTCAGAAAAATAGTAGTTTGTAAAAAAATAAAAATAAATTGTAAGATTCACCTGACAACCATCGTTATTATATTGTGAGAGCCAATGAAAATGCACTCAAATATGTTGGTTGTTAGGAGGTGAAAAAATGAAAAAAACAATAATTGCAATTTTACTAGTGTTTGTTGCAGCAATAACCTTAACAGGATGTGGTTCTACTATCAAGCCAAATAATAAAACAACTGAAGTTGTTGTCGATATTGCCGGAGGTATTCCTTATGAATGGGTATATTCAATAGAGGATGCTAAAGTAGTAAAATATAAAGATATGACTGAAAAATCAGGGGAAACTATGGGAAGTAATACTGAACAACATTATATTTTTGAAGGGTTAAAGGAAGGTAAAACTACAATTAAGTTTGAATTAAAAAGTATAACAGATGATACAGTAGATCAAACTAAAAATTATGATGTAGTTGTTGATAAAAATTTAAAAGTTACAATTACTGAAAAATAGTATTTGTAAAATAATAGCAGGTTCTAAATAATCTGCTTTTTTATGTTAAAATATAATTAAATAACAAGTTTTGTGTAAGATTTTAGTGCTTCATATCGTTAATATCTATGAGTGCATAGTTAGGAGGCTTTTATGATGGAAGATTTAGACATAGTTAATCTTATCTACAATAGAGATAATTTGGGAATTGAAGAATTAAAAAACAAGTATAATCTGCTATTGTATAATTTAGCATTTGCAATTTTAAATAATGATTACGATTCTGATGAGTGTGTAAATGATACTTATTTAAAAGTATGGAAAACTATACCTCCATATAAACCAACATTTTTAAAGTCATTTGTTTGTAAAATAACAAGACAGATTTCTATTGATAAATATAGAAAAAACAATAGACAAAGGCAAAAAGAAACATCATTAAATGAACTTGATTATGACATTTCAAGTAATTATAGTTTAGATGATGAATTTTATAAAAATGAACTTGTTAATTTTATTAACTCATTTCTTGAAAAATTAGATATTGAAACACAAATATTATTTATTAGAAGATATTTTTTAAATGAATCAGTCAAATCACTATCAAATAGATTTAATATAACAGAAACAAATATAAGTGTTAAATTATCTAGGGTAAGAAATAAACTCAAAAAATATTTAGAATTGGAGGGTTATAAAATTGAAAAAAATTAACTTATTGGATATTTTAGGTTTAACTGATAATGAAATGATAAATCGTGCTATCGAAACAGATAGTGCTGAAAAACTTAAAGAAATAAAAATATTGGAAAAAAGAAAAAAATATTCTGGAATATTTAGATTTGCTTCTATTTTAGCAGGAGGAATTGCAGTTTTTGTGATAGGAATAGTTCTATTTAACAATAACATTAATGATAATGTATTGATACCAAACCCAATGACAAAAGTTGAGAGTATCAATGAACTTGAAAAATATATTGAAATAGATTTATCAAAATTCAAATTTAAAGAAATAAAAGAAATGTATAAATTTGAAGATGATGCTTTAATTCAAATAACATATAAAGATGATTCAACAATTAGAATAAGCAGAGGACAAGAAGATAACAGTGGAATATATGGTGCAACATTAAAAGAAACTAAAAAAATTAATAATATAAATGTGGAGATATACGAGTTTAATGATACCACTTATGCTGTATGGAAAGATGAGAAAAACTCTTGTGTGTTTAGTTATGTTGCAAGTGATAATGAAGATATTGATAGTATCTTGTTAAAGATAGTGTAGATTAAAGAGGTGTTTTATGAATTTTATTAATAGGAGTTTACTTAGTATAAAAAGAAGAAAAAACCGTTCTTTAATATTATTTATTGCTGTATTTTTGATTTGTAATGTTATGGCAGGTGCAATTTCTGTAAAAAATGCTTTACTGAATACTGAAAAATCATTTACCAATTTAATCCCAGTTGAAGTTAGTATAGTTGATGATTATTCATATTTTCTAGATGACACTGACACTTCGTTAACAGAAGATATTGTAAAAAAAATCGGAACATCAGCATATGTTCAAAGCTATTACTATTATTATAAATATTGGTTAGGAAGTAATAAATTAGAAAATGGTGCTGAAATACCAATAATAGGAGCAGATGCTGATAATGAATTTCATCCATTTAACTCTTTTGATATTCTAGGTGCTTATAAAAAAACTGTCCTACAGCAAGATGATAATAGTATAAAAATTATTTCAGGAAATAGTTTTACTGATGAAGATATAAAGAATGGTAATAACGTAATACTTATATCAGAACAAGTAGCTAATAAAAATAAATTAAACGTTGGAGATAAAATAAAGTTAGGCAGTCAAATCGATCCATATAGTGCTAACTTACAAATAATTGAAGCAGAATATGAAATTATTGGCATTTTTGAAACTAAATCTCAATATGAAAAAGATACTGATGGTAATTTAGTAGAAATAGAAAGTCAATATGTTGATACAATATATATGCCAAATGAAGCTATAAAAAACATTCATGATAAAGTAATAACTGAAGTAAAAAAGCAAGGAACTGACGCTTATGATACATTTTCTATAATAAATAAATATCAATTAAATAGTATAGATGTGGTAGATGAATTTAAAAGTGAAAACTTAAATAATTTACCTAAAGGATATGTATTTGAAGACAATTCGGAAAGTATAAGTAGTGTTACAGGACCTATGAATAATATGAAAGATTTATCTAACATAATTGTTTATGCTTCTATTGTTGCTTCAATAATTATCATAGGACTTATATCAATTTTATTTTGCAAAGAAAGAAAAAAGGAAATGGGTATCTATTTGGCACTTGGTGAGAGAAAGAAAAATATTGCTATGCAATTATTATTTGAAACTTTGTTAGTAGCAATAATGGCAATAACAATATCTGTTTTTACTGGTAATATGATTGCAAAAAATGTATCTAATAAAATGTTACAAAATCAAATTACAGAGCAAAATACTAAATTAGCTGAAATCAATTATTATAACTATGATGGTTTGATAGATGATGAGGAAATAATTAGTAATTACAATGTTTCATTAAATAGTAGCACTATCCTAATGATTTATGGAATATCAATTTTAAGTATTTCATTATCAACAATTTTACCAATATGTTATACACTTAAATTAAATTCAAGGAAGATACTAATGTAGGAGGCAAAAATGAGTAATAATTATATTTTAACAGTTGATAAGCTCTGCTATTATTATCAAGATGGTGATGTAATAAGACATATCCTTAAAGATGTTTCGTTTAATTTTGAAAGAGGAAAATTTTATACTATTCTTGGAGAAAGTGGCTCAGGTAAAACGACTTTACTATCTTTACTATCTGCTTTGGAAGAACCTAAAAGTGGTTGTATAAAATATGAAAATAAAGATATAAGAAATATTGGTTTAGAAGAATACAGAAGAAATAATATTGGAATTATATTTCAAAGTTATAACTTAATAACCTATATGACTGCACTTGAAAATGTTTTTGTTGCAATGGGAATAACGGATAATAACATACCAGGTAACATTGAAGTAATTGCTAGAAATTTACTAAAATTTGTCGGTATAGATAGAGTTAAAGCGAATAGAACGGTTAACAAATTGTCTGGTGGAGAGCAACAAAGAGTTGCAATAGCAAGAAGTCTATCTACAGATGTTGATTTGTTATTTGCTGATGAACCTACTGGTAATTTGAATCAAGAGATGTCAGAAGAAATAGTCAAGATTTTTAAAACTTTAGCTCATCAACATAATAAATGCATTATTATGGTAACACACTCAAAAGAGATAGCAGAAAAATCTGATGAGATTTTAGTTTTAGAGAAAGGAGTTTTAAAAAGAAGTGAGTAGTTTTTTAGAAAAATTCAATGAAGAAACAGAAGATAATACAGTAGGCATTATTTCACAAGATAACGATTTAGAAGAAGATACATCTTATTTAGACAAGCAAAAAAAGAAAAAAATTATAACTATTATTGTTAGTATAATTGTAATTATTGCTATTGTTATTATTATAATACTATCTAAATTAGTTAAAGTACCAAACTTTGAAAATGGATTAAGCACTATTGCTACAAAATGGGGAAATAATTACGGAATAGAAATAAAAGAAGAACAAGAGTATAATAATGAAATTTCGGAAGGAATGGTTATTTCACAATCGGTAAAATCGGGAACAAGACTATTTAAAGGTAATCAAATTACTATAACTGTTAGTAAAGGCAAAAATCCTAATGAAAAAATAAAAGTTCCAGATTTAGAAACATCAACAGCTACAGAAATAAAAACTTGGAAAGAAGAAAACGAGCTTACTAATGTAACTATTAAAGAAGATTATTCTGATACTATTGCCAGCGGAAATATAATAAGCTTTGAATTTGATAATGTGGCAACTAATGAAACCAATTTTACAAGAAGTGATAAATTGACAATAACTGTTTCAAAAGGAAAGAAAAGTTTAACCATGGAAGACTTTTCTAATAAAACAAAGGCAGATGTGAATAAATGGTGTTCTGAAAACAATTTTAATTGCAATATAACTGAAAAATTTGATAAAAATACTGAATCTGGTAATGTTATTTCTCAATCTATAAAGAATGGGACACAATTAGATGAAAATTCAAAAATTACTTTTGTAATTTCTCTAGGTGAAGGAATAACTATTCCAAATTATAGTAATGTATCTGCTGATGACTCGGCTGATGTTAATGACAAAATTAAAGTTAAAGTTTGCTATGTTTATAATATGAGCGTTAGTTATGGAAAGTTAATATCACAATCAGTAAAATCAGGGACAATAAAAAAAGCAGATGATAACGAAGTTGTTTTAACTTATTCATTAGGTGTTCCATACTTCTCAAGTTTAAATGGAACTAGTGAAAGTGAAATAGCGAAAGTATTCTATGAGTATAATAAAAAAGGTGTTAATTTTACATATACAATAAAATATGTAGATTCAGAAGAAGAAAAAGGTAAAATTGTTTGGTCATCAAAATCTAATGAATTTGTATCTATGAAAGAATATATTGAAATTCATGTTAGTAATGGTTCCAAACAAACAAATAAAGAAAATTAAAACAACAAATTACAATTTATCAGTGAGATTAGTTTAAAATAAACTAGTCTTTTCTTCTGAATAAAAATATATATTTGATGTTTAGGATAGATGATTTTGACCATCTAGGGTAGATGAAAATTTCCATCCACAATAGACAAAAATGTCTAACATAATATAATAAGTTAATATAAAAATTAATATAACAAGAATATAAATAATAATTTAAATTAGTATAAATATTTATATTAAAAAACAAGTATTAAGTTGGTACTTTACTTGTTTTAAAAATATTTTTATATAACTGTGTTCCATCTGGACTACTTATATT
>CAVJSY010000071.1:0-2655 GCA_963652285.1 Oribacterium sp. | reverse complement strand
ACAATCATATCCGCCTTATTATTTTTTTCAAACTCACTAATTATTTTTTCTTCATAGTTATCTTCTAAAATCTCATCATCATCAGCAAATAAAACTATATCCCCAGTTGCTCTCATTAAAGCATTATTTCTACTAAGACCAACACCTCTTTCAGAAAAAGAATAAATTTTGATTTTTTTATTTTTAAATTTTATCTCATCATATCCAATATGATTACATTGATTAACAATAATAGCATCTGTTTGAATATTCATTTTTTTTATTAATTGTTTCACATCAGAACAATCAACAGCAGAAACTAACACTTCAACATTCATACTTCACTCACCACTGCATCACTACCTTTAATATTGCGAATTTTTCTATCTCTTATATATCTATTGCTTAAATAATTAAAAGTATTTGTTATTGTAAAAAATAAAGATAAAATAAAACCTAGATTATTAACTTTCCTATGTAGTTGATAATGATATTTTAATAACTTATATTTTTTACCAGAAGATAATGAGACATTTCCTTTACGATACAAAGATAAAATTTCATCATATTTATATCCTACTTTAACTTTTTTCAAAATCACACACCACAAAGCATAATCATTCCTCTTCTTTATTTCAGGAATTTTGATTTTCCCAACAGCTTTTCGATTATACATAACAGTTAAACATCCAACAGAATCTCCAAATAACATTCTTAAATAAGAAACCTTATTAGGACATTTTCTATATTTATTTAAATCATTCCCAATACAATCTATATAGCTATAGTCAGTATAAGAAAAATAAATATTATTATCCTCCATAAATTTGACTTGTTTTTCCAATTTATCACTTTTCCACAAATCATCACTATCCAAAAAAGCAATATATTTACCTTTTGCTTTTTTTAAAGCATAATTCCTAGCTCCACTAGCTCCACCCTTTTTATTCAAAATATACAACTTAATTCTACTATCTTTCTCTTGATAAGATTTAATAATATTAATAGTTTCATCATTTGATATATCATCAACAATAATTAACTCAAAATTTGAAAAAGTCTGATTAATAACAGAATCAATAGTTTTTCCAATAGTATTTTCTCCATTATAAACAGGTGTAATAACACTTACAATTGGATTCATACAACAACACTCCTTCTACTTATAAATCTATTTATTTAAAATACCTTTTTATCTTTTCTTTTGCAGCATTTATTGATTTTTGTTCCTGTTTCATAACATACAATTCTAAATTTGGAAATGTATAAGTATCCTTAGTATATAAATCTGTTCCCACAAGATTTTGACTATCAATATTCCATGAACTCATATCATTAAGTTGCATTTTAACAAATTTATTAATATCTTTACTTTTCATATTTGTTAAAAAACTATTTTCAACACTATCCAATATTTGTGAAAAATTAGTAACTAAAGTTGCCGATGATGTAACTTTTTTAATAATTGCTGTAAGCACTTTTTGTTGATTCTTTACTCTTTGAACATCACCATCACTAAAAGATTTTCTTTCCCTAGCAAATGCAAGAGCTTGCTTTCCATTTAAATGATTCATACCTTTTTTATAATGATATAAGCCGTACGCTTTTTCATAAAAACTATAATCTGAATTAACATCTACTCCACCAATAGCATCTATAACTCCAACAATAGTAGAAAAATTAACCTTTACATAATAGTTAATATCAACATCAAGCAAATTTTCTACAGCCTTAACAGATTCTTCTATTCCATAATATCCAGCATGAGTTAATTTATCATAAACATTATCACCAAATGATGGTAAATTAACATAATAATCTCTAGGTATAGAAGTAAGTAATAACTTTTTATTAACAGGATCAACAGTAACAACCATATTAACATCAGTATTAGTAACATTATCAATACTTCCATAAGCATCTCCACCTGCTACAAATATATTAAATGTCTTTTTAGTAACATCTACTACCTTAACAATATCTTCTTTTTCTATAGAAATAGATAATTTATATATCTCTTTTAAATCTATATCCATATCCGCCAAATCACTATCAAGCAAATTTCTAGTAGATCCATTAATTAAAACAGCATCTAATTTACTATTTTGTAAACTTTCAAACATCTCTACAACATTTTTATACTCTTTAGAATTATTCTCAATCTTTTTATTCAATTTTTCATTAGCTTTCTCACTATTTTTAGAACTATATATGCCTATGTCTCTACCTTTTAAATCTTTTATTTTTTCATACTTAGAATCCTCTAATACCATAACATAATATACTTCATTCTGAGATAAATCCTTACTAATAACATTAACAAAATCCATAGTATTATCTAAATACTTAATACCTATACCAAACACTATACTAAATATATCCAAAACAACGCAAGAACTTACTTTTATCCAAAATTTAATTCTTTTCGGTATAGAAGTAAATAATAAATATAAATATAACAATCCAAAAACAATATAAAATATAAGTAAATATTTAAAAGGAATCATATCTAGTTTCGATAACATAATACTAAATATCATAAAAATAATTAAAGAAATAATAAAAATTACTCTAAAAAACCAAGTCCCTTTACAATACTTATATTTTCTCTTACGAACTCTCAATTTACATCACTACCAATCATTTAAAATTTTCTAATGTATAAAAATAAACATA
>CAVJSY010000070.1:0-9974 GCA_963652285.1 Oribacterium sp. | reverse complement strand
ATATAATTTAAAAAGCAATTAAATATTTAAATAACACAATATAAAAGAGACAATAAAATTTGTCTCCATAAAAGCCTATATATTCCAAAATTTAATTAAATATCTTTTTTATATACTCTATTATATATTTCTTTAAATTCATCTATAGTATCTTTAAACATCTTAATACTAGAAATAACAGTTTCTTTTTTAGATAAATCAACTCCTGCAACCTTAAGAGAGTCTATTGGACTCTTTGTTCTACCACACTTTAAGAAATTAATATAATCTTCTACAGCTCCCTCTTTACCACTTAAAATACCAGTAACAATATGACAAGCTGCAGATAATCCAGTAGCGTATTTATAAACATAAAAATTATAATAGAAATGTGGTATTCTAGCCCATTCATAACAAACATCTTTATCAACAACAACATTATCACCAAAATATTTTAAATTTAAATCATAATATTTCTTATTTAAAATATCAGCAGTTATTACACCACCATTTTCTACCTCATTATAAATATCTTTTTCAAATTCAGCAAACATAGTTTGTCTATAAATAGTAGATTTAAATAAAGTCATTAAATTATCTAAAACAAATAATTTTTCTATATCATCATCACTATTATTAATTAAATACTTACTAAGTAATAATTCATTAACAGTAGAAGCTACCTCTGCAACAAATATAGCATAATCTCCATTCTGATAACTATTATTACCTCTAGTATAATAACTATGCATAGAATGACCAGCTTCATGTGCTAAAGTAGACATATCGTTATATTTATCTTGATAATTAAGTAAAATATAAGGATTTGTATCATAACCACCACCAGAATATCCTCCAGTCCTCTTAGCGTTCGTTGGATATACATCTATCCACCTATTTTTAATTCCTTCTTTTAATGTATTAACATAATCCTCACCCAATACACTCAAAGCAGAAAATACAGTCTCGCAAGCATAATCAAATGGATATTTCTTTGTAAATTCACTAACAATAGGAGTATAAATATCATATAAATGAAGTTCATCAAGATTAAGTAACTTTTTCTTCAAATCATAATATTCAAATAAAGTACCCATACCCTCATTAACTGCATCAATCAAATTATCATATACTACCTCTTCTACTTCATCAGCATACATACACCTACTTCTTACAGAATTATATTTTCTTATCTTAGATATAGTAACATTTTCATTAATATTACCATACAAACAAGAAGCAAAAGTATTAATATATTGATGATATGTTTTATATAAAGTATCAAAAGCGCTCTTTCTAACTTCTCTTGAAGCACTCTCTATATAAACAGAATAATTACTACAAGTAAGTTCTACTTCCTTACCATCTTCATCTATAATATTGCCAAATTTTAAATCACTATCCTTAAGTAATTCATAAGTTTCATAATTCCTATTCATCATCTTTCCCATAGAAGATAATAATTTTTCTTCACTATCAGATAAACAATGATCTTTATATCTAAATTCATTCTTTAAAACAACTTCATAATCTTTAAGTCTAGGTTCTTCTTCATAAAATTTTACAATATCACTATAATCATACTTTAAAATATTAGGAGTTAAGAAATAACTAACCTTACTAAATAAATCTCCTAAATTATCAACACTACCCTTTAAAGCTTGACTATCATTATTAGAAGTATCAGTATCAAATAACAAACTAACATACACTGCTAACTTTTCTAACTTTCTAGCAATACTATAAAATGTATCTATTGCTTCATATAACTCTGTAGCTCCATTCATCATAGTACTTTCATATTTAGAATATTCCTTAATTTCTTTCTCTACTATAGAATAATCTTTAAAAAAATCTTCCTTATTTTTATAAATTAAATCTAAATTCCACTTATATCTTGTATCAATACTTGCTCTATCCATAAATTCCTCCTTATATTTACTAATATTATATCCAATTTTATTATATTAATTACAATACATAACTATTAATACTAAACTATTCTTACATTTTTAATTTTACAAGAAATTCTTGCAAAATTCATCCATCAATTTTCTTTTGATTATCTAACTCAGTTATGCCCATAATATTGCTATCATTTGTCAAAATAGCTATTTGTCTCTTAGCAGTTGCATTTAATTTCTCAAGTCTATCCTTTTGACTAATATTATTTTCTATCATACTAGCATTTAATACTTCTAAATTTGATAAAACAACCAAATGTAAAATATCAGTATAATCTATCTAATTCTGTGAAATTACACGGAATTAAAATTTTATGAAACAATTTTTTAATTAAACTTTCTTTAAATAAAATCAATTATACATTAAATCTAAAATGGCAAATATCTCCATCTTGCATAATATATTCTTTACCCTCTAATCTCATTTTACCTGCTTCTTTTACTTTAACTTCATTACCACAATTAATTAAATCATTATATGACATAACTTCTGCTCTAATAAATCCCTTTTCAAAATCAGTATGAATAAGTCCAGCACATTCAGGAGCTTTCATTCCTTTTCTAAAAGTCCATGCCTTAACTTCATCACTACCAACAGTAAAATAAGTAGCAAGACCTAATAAAGAATATGTACTCTTAATAAGCATTGAAAGACCACTTTCATTAATACCTAACTCACTTAAAAATTCTTTCTTTTCATCTTCTTCTAACTCAGATAATTCACTCTCTATTTTGGCACAAATCATAACTACTTCGCTACCCTCATTTTTAGCAAATTCTCTTACTCTAGTAACATAATCATTACCACCATTTAATATATCTTCCTCACTTACATTAGCGCAATATATAATAGGTTTCAAAGTAATTAAATTAAAACTTTTAATTAATTTAATTTCATCTTCTGAAAATTCTAACTTTCTAGCAGGAACACCAGATTCTAAAGTTTCCTTTATTCTATGAAGTAATTCTACCTCAATCTTATCTTCTTTATTCTTAGAAGACATTGCTTTCTTTTCAATACGACTAAGTCTATTAGTAATAATTTCTAAATCAGACATAATAAGTTCTACATTAATAATATCAATATCCCTAATAGGATCAACACTACCATCAACATGAATAATATTACTATCATCAAAACATCTAACTACCTCTACTATAGCATCTACCTCTCTTATATGAGATAAAAATTTATTACCAAGACCTTCTCCCAAAGATGCACCCTTAACTAAACCTGCTATATCAGTAAATTCAAAAGTAGTAGGAATACATCTTTCCGGTTTATACATATCCTCTAAAGTTAAAATTCTCTTATCTGGAACAATAACTGTTCCCACATTAGGATCTATAGTAGCAAAAGGATAATTAGCTGCTAAAATCTCTTGTTTTGTTATAGCATTAAATAAAGTACTCTTTCCCACATTAGGAAGACCAACAATACCTGCTGTTAAACTCATTATAAATCACTCTCTTTTCTCTTATTAGATTTTTTTCTTCTTAATCTATATCTACTAATATCAAATATAGACTTATTACTACGAAATTCATCTTGCCTTAAAGCATCATCGTAAGTTATAAAACTAGAATTATAAATACAATATATTTCTAACATTCTATCATAACTAACCATACCACTTCTTAATTCTTCTTTAGTAAATAATTCTTTCCTTAATTTATTACTACTATTATAATTAAAACTAGGCATTCTCCCATTATCATATATAAAGGCTATATACTTATCTCTAAATATATCAATCAAGCAACCATTATCTTCATATATAAATTGTCTTACAAACATATTAGACTCATAATAATCATATACGGAAGTTACCTCAAAACAAGGAAGAAATAAAACTACTGCTATCTTATCAATTTCGTAATATTTTTCCATTATAACACACTACTAACTCCTATTCCTATTGGAAGTCCCAATATATAAAAACATATAACAATAATTAACCATAACAAACTAAATGCAATAGTATAAGGAATCATTAAACTCATAGCATCCGTTATAGTAACTATATCATCTTTCTTTTTATTATAAATTTGTAAAAAACCAATCAAAATAACAAAATAAGAAAATACAGGAGTAATTCCCTTAACAGAACTATCAGCTGCTCTAAATACTGCTTGAGCAAATTCAGGAGTTAAAGAACTTTGCATAAACATAGGAACCACTATAGGTGATAATATAGCCCACTTAGTAGATGCAGTAGGTACAAATATACTACTAACCATTACTACTAAAAATACTATAAATACCAAAGCAAATCCTGTTATTTTCATACTTGATAGCACCTCTGATAAAGATACAACAATAAATACCCCTATATTAGTCTGTTTAAATATTAAAACAAACTGTGCCGCAAAAAATATAAGTACTAATATTGAAGACAAATCCTTTAAATAATAATTCATACCATCAACAAAATCTCTATTATTTTTTATAGTTTTAACCCTAAGTCCATATATTAACCCAGCAAGCATAAGTAAAACACTAAATATACAAACAACACCTTGATAGAAATATGAATTACTACCAAATAATTGCTCTATATATAAATCATCTTTTAAATATAAAAGTAATCCAGAAAAAGGAAGACCAGGAGTAATACAATAAATTAAAACTAATACAATAACTGCTAAAAATAATAATGATACTAAAACACCTTTCTTCTCTTTTTTAGTAGGTTCTCTAGAAATTACTTCCTTCTCCTCATCACTAAAATTATATTTACCAAGTTTAGGAATAATAAATTTTTCAGTAACAATCATTCCAACATAAGCAATAAGTAATGTACTAGCAATCATAAAATATAAATTACAATTAACAGAAATATTATAAGTACTATCTAAAACCTTAGTAGCAGATTCAGTATACTCCATCAAAGTAGCATCCAGACCATTAGCAACAATAGATGCCCCATAACCAAAAGTAATACCCGCAAACGCAGCACATATACCAGCAGATGGATGTCTACCAAGATTCAAAAATAATATAGCAGCCAAAGGTATTAATATAACATATCCAACATCATAAAATATTGAAAATATAACCCCTAAAAGTACAACTAAAAAAGTAATAAACTTTCTAGGACTTTTTTTAGCAATCATACTAAATAAAGTATCCAAAAAACCAGATTTATATGCAACTCCAATTCCCATAAGTCCTACAATTAATGTTCCAAGCGGAACAAAACTAGTAAAATTAGATAACAAATTACTAATCAAATATTGAAGCCCAGTACGATTAAATAAACTATTAATAGTAACAACTTGACTATCTATATTACCAGTAACAGAATTAACAGTATAATAATTAGCTTCTATTTGAAAGAAATGACCAACACTACTAATAATCATAACAATAAAAGTTAAAATCAAAAATACCAGTGCTGGATGTAACCTAGCTTCCTTAACTCTTTTTAATTTAATCTTCATAAATTAGCACTTCCTTCAATTTTTTATTAAATTCAACCCTGGGTAGCATAACAACTCGCCCACAATTCATACACTGTATCTTAATATCAGCACCTACCCTAACAACCTTCCACTTATTCTCACCACATGGATGACCTTTTTTCATAATAACTACACTATTTAACTTATAATTTTGACTCACTTAATATGCCTCCAAACTATAAAATAATTATACCATTTACAAAATTAGATGTAAAGTTATATCAAAAAGAAAACTATTCTTCCAAATAGTCTTCTCCCTTTTGAACCTCAGTCTTAGATAAATTAGGATAATCCTGTTGCCTCATAACCTCATATACACCAATAGCAACACAATTTGATAAATTCAAAGCCCTAACATCACTACTAGCAGGTATCCTAACACATCTATCTAAATTACCCTTTAATATTTCTTTAGGAATACCTGTACTTTCACGCCCAAATATTAAATATATATTTTTACTCTTATCACTATAATCAAAATCACTATGAGGTTTCTTACCATATCTAGTAAAATAATAAAACTCTCCACTATTCTTACTTAAGAAGTCATCCCAATCATCATAAGTTTCATAAACAAGTTTTGGATCATAATTAACACCACTTCTCTTAACAATATGACTCCCCAAAGCAAAACCTAAAGGATAAATAAAATGTAATTTTGCACCCACAGCAACACAAGTACGAATAATATTACCAGTATTCTGAGGAATTTCTGGTTCATATAAAACAACATTAATCATCTACAATAACCCCAATTCTATTTAAATATTTAACTATCTTTTTAATATTATAATTCTTTGAAGTTATAGAATATACATTAGTAACCTTTCCGTTAGTATAAACAACTATATAAGGATATTTTGAATCAGTATTAAACTTACTATCAACAAGTCCTTTATCAATATCACTAACATTCATATACAATACAGAATCCCTTAAAGAATAATCTTGAATAACATTAACAAATTTATTTTCAAAATCATTAATATCTTCATCACCTAACACAGAAACGTATAATATAACATCCTTATTCTCTGTAACATAATCATCTATTTCATTATAATTAATAACATTCAAATAATCATCAATAATAGAATTATTAAGTAAACTTGTTCTATAAGATTTATACCACAAATGACAATAATATAAAATCATTAAACTAAAAATAATAATAAGTCCCAAATATATATAGTTCTTCTTTGGTATTACTCTTCCATTATCCTTTTTTATCATAATATCACCATCCATTACAATATAATTGTATCAGTTTATTAAAAATTTGTAAATATTAATCATTAAATTATACAATAATATGTTATAATATCTCTGGTGATTTAAATGAACGAAAACTATCAAAAAAAATTAGAAAAATTGATAAATGATATAAAAGAAAAAAATATAACTCCAACTCTATTATTACATTCTTGCTGTGCTCCTTGTTCAAGTTATGTAATAGAATATTTATCCCCATATTTTAACATCACAATACTATATTATAATCCAAATATATCTCCAATAGAAGAGTATGAAAAAAGAAAACAAGAACAAATAAAATTAATCAAAGAATTACCTACTAAAAACAAAGTAAATATATTAGATTGTGATTACGATAATGACTTATACGAAAAGACTATAAAAGGATTAGAAAAAGAACCAGAAAGAGGTTCTAGATGCACAAAATGTTTTTGGCTAAGATTAGAAAAAACTGCTATAACTGCTAAAAAAAATAACTTTGACTACTTTGGAACTACATTAACAGTAAGTCCATATAAGAATTCAAAATTATTAAATGAAATTGGTCTATCCTTACAAGAAAAATATAACATTAAATATTTATATTCAGATTTCAAAAAAAATAACGGATATATTCGTTCAATTGAATTATCTAAAGAATATAACTTATATAGACAAAATTACTGTGGATGCATCTATTCTCGTATCAATTCACAATCTTCAAAAGATTAGCAATACAATTATATAATCTTTTATTTATATCATCATAACCTTTATTAGCAATTTCTAATAAAGTTTTTTTTATTTTTTCAATATTATCTTCTTCAAGTTTAAAACATTCATAATATAAATATTTCCACATAGTATCATTCTCAATAGTATTTAAATATTTTAAAATTATCTTTTTTCTAGTTCTAAAAAATCTAAGTTCATCCTTTTTAAATTCTCTTTTTTTATTAATAAAATTAATATCAGTTATATCTAAATCCATTGCATATCCACAAATCTCATCCTCTTCATCATATAACATACTACTTTTTTTAATAACCCTACCATCATTATTAAATAAAATCCCAATACCATAATTACCGTCAGATACCAAACACATTACCTTCTTAGTGCCAATATCATTCTTAACCATCTCTAAAAAAGCATTATCAACAACTACAGAACAATCTTTTAAAGTATTAATATCATTAGTAGTTACCCTATATAAAGGAATCTTTCTAATATTAGAGATTTTATCTTCCCTTCTCCATTCATAAAATTCACAAAAGTATTTTTGAAAATTCAATGCAATATCATATATATAGTTCATATTTTTTTATCTCCTTTTATAATAATGCTAAATAAAATCATAAAAAATCCTATCAATCATAAATAAAAAGTAGGACTTCTAAAAATAAAATGTACCATTACCATAAAATTATACCCAATACTAAGTACATTTAAACACATAATATAATAACTAAAACTAAATACTAACAAACAAAAACCTAAAGCAAAGAAAAAAATACGTATCATAAATCCTCCAATTAATCTTATGATTTTAAAAGAATTTATACACATATTTTTTTACTCAATTTTATCATTATCACTAAAAGATGCACTACTAATAGATTCAAATCTTTTAGAAATTTTATCAGTAGTAATATGAATACTTTCTACATCCTTATTCACAGTCTCAATACTCCTAGATAACTTATCCCATCTTTCACGATATCTAGAAAACTCAACACCTAACTTATTAAGTTCATCATGAATAATAGAAGCATATTTATCCCTTTCCATATTTTTAAGTATTACTTGTATAACAGTTAAAGTACTCATTAAAGTTGTCGGACTAGTAATCCATACTCTTTTTTTATTAGCATATTCAACTAAATCAGAATGATATGCATTAAGCTCTGCAAAAATAGCCTCTGCAGGTAAAAATAATATAGCCTGATTACTAGTAACACCAGGAATAATATATTTACTACTAATAGCATCAATATGTCTTTTAACATCAACTTTAAATTGCTTTGAAGCAATACTTCTATCTAATTTAGAAGCATTTCTATCTACCATAACTCTATAACTTTCCAAAGGAAATTTACTATCAATAGCAATAGTTCCTAAAGGTTCAGGAGCAAACAATACACAATCAGCAATAGTATCATTTCCTAAATGATATTGCATCTGATAAATTCTATCATTTTTCTCACCAAATATATTAGTCATAATATGATTTAAATTAATCTCACCAAATATACCTCTACTCTTTTTATCAGTAAGAATACTTTGTAAACTAACAATATCACTAGACAAATTATCAATCTTCTTTTGAGCCTCATCAATTCTAGATAATCTTTCTAAAATAGAAGTAAAAGTTTTATTTGTTTTACTAAAATTATCATCCAATCTAGAATTAACCTTATCATTCATTAAATTTAATTTATATTCCATCCTCTCATTAACTAAATCAAAATTATCATTCATATTTTGAATTAAATTAACTTTAAACTCTCCTAATTCCTTAATAGTAGTATTTTCTAATCTGCCTAACCTTTCAGTAATATTAGATTCATTAACACTTTTAAAAATAACTATTACAAGTAATATAATAATTAATACTATACCCCCTAATATTAAATAATCTATCACATCTAACACCCTCTAACATAAAATAATTTTATCAGTTTTTAATATCAATATCAATATATTTAAATAAACTTTACACAAAAAGAAAGAAGACAAAAAGTCTCCAATCAATTATGATGATTTAAATATTCAGAATACCCACCATTAATACTATCAGTATTATATCCAAATAAATTCAACCTATCACTAATTTCCATGCTTTGTATACCATATTCACAATATAAATAATACAATTGATGCTTATTTAAATAATGACTAAAATTATTAAGTAAATTATAGTATGGAATACTAATAGCGCCATCAATATGTCCTAACATAAATTCATAATTAGTCCTAATATCAATTATAATAGCATTACTATTACCTATATCATCTATTCTAATCACACCACCACCTCACTATAATATATTAATATAAATATAAGACAGTAAGTTAAAAAATCTAAAATTTGACAATTATTAAGAAAATGTTATAACAATATTGCATTAAAAAAATTAATGTGATAATATTTAATTGTAAGTATATTATGTCTAACATATACATAATATATAAAAGAGAGATAATCTTTTGGATTAGATGTATCTCCACTATTTTTTAGTGTTTAGCACCTAATTTATAGGTGCTATTTTTTATGATAATGGCAAGTGATACTACTAATAATAAAATTACAACTAGTATTAAAAATGTGAA
>CAVJSY010000069.1:0-6889 GCA_963652285.1 Oribacterium sp. | reverse complement strand
AAATTCTAATAGTGATATTAGAAGCATGCGATTTTAAATCGTGTGAGGTTCACAATACTTATGAATCAGTTGATTTTCATGGTGATAAGAATAATGTTAGAATACAATTAAAACTTAATTATATAGTTGATTGTAATACTATTATAGTAGGAATATGTTAATTTATATTATTTTGAGAGGAGTTAAATTATGGAAAGTTATTGTAAGGTGTGCCAAGAGTTAGTTAGTTATGATACAGAAGAAGAAATGGTTAAAGAAGATGTTATGGGGGAAGAAATTAATTATTCTAAGAGATATGATGTATGTAGAAAGTGTGGAAATAAATTTTATTCTGAGGATACATATAATCAAAATGTTATTAATAGTTCTAATGCTTTAAGAGAAAAAAATGGTATTATTACTACTACTCAGATTGAGGAGATATTAAAAAAATATAATATTGGTAAGAAACCTTTATCTTTAGTTTTAGGTTGGGGTGAGATTACAATTATAAGATATTTAGATGGTCAGATGCCTGAGAGGGTATATTCAGATATATTATTTAAGATTTTAGAAGATCCTAAAGAATTGTTAAAGTATGTGGAGAAAAATAAAGAGTTAATTACATCTGTTGCTTATAAGAAGGTAGTTGGTAGGATTGCTGAAATAAGACTAGAGGAAGATAGGTCTAAAATATATTTGATTGCAAAGCATATAATTGCTAGAATGGGTGATATTACACCTTTGGCATTACAGAAAATATTGTATTATATTCAAGGATTTAGTTTGGCTTTATATGATAGAGAGATGTTTAATGATAGATGTGAGGCTTGGGTTCATGGGCCTGTTTATCGTGAAATTTATGATAGGTTTGCATATTATAGTTATAATTCTATTGATTCTAGTGATTTTGATAAATACAAAAATATTAATTTAAATGAGGAAGAGCAAAAATTAGTTGATGAGATTAGCAATGATTTTGGGTGTTATAGTGGTAAGACTTTGGAAAAAATGACTCATTATTCTTTACCATGGACTAATGCTAGAGAAGGAATAGAGGAGAATGAGGCTTCTAATAAAGAAATATTGGAAAGTGATATGACTGATTATTTTAAAGATGTTATTCTTAAATATAATATTACTTCTGTAGAAGATATTGCAAAATACAGTAGAGAAATGTTTAAAAAAGTAAGTAAGATATAGGTGATATGATGTTAGATTATATAGAGGATGATAGTGTTATTGTTGTTCCTGGTGAGATTAAAAATCAGGTAGTAAGAGATATTAGAGAAAAGTTTGGACTTAAGAATATTAAATTTATTACTATTAGTGAATTTCAGAGTAAGTATTATTTTAGTTATGATAAAAAGGCTATAAACTATTTAATGAAAAAATATGGTTGGAAATATGAAGTCTGTTTGGTTTATTTGAAAAATTTGTATTATGTTGAGAATAAAAAATATAAGTATGAAAAATTGAATTTTTTAAATGATTTAAAGAGCGAACTTGATAATTTGGGATTACTTATTTATTGTCCTTATTTTAAAAAGAGTTTAGAGGGAAAACATATTTATGTATTAGGTTTTAGAAATGTTAACTTATTTTATAAGAATATGTTTGAAAGTGTTTCAAAAAATGCTTCTGTATCAATAATAGATAGGGATGAAAAGCATTATCAACATGATACAGTTTATGAATTTGAAACAATAGAAGATGAAGTTAATTTTGTTGCTATAAAGATTATAGAACTTATTAATAATGGTGTAGATATTAATAAAATAAAACTTGCTAATGTTAGTGGGGAATATATATTTCAAATAAGAAAAATATTTGGATTTTATAACATTTGTGTTTCTTTAGATGAGAAAACTAGTTTATATAGTACATCTGTAGGAAGGTATTTTTTTGAAGTATTGGAAAGTGATGTTAAAAAAACTTTAGAACTTGTTAGTAATAAATATGCAAATTGTAATGATGAATATAATTTGATAGTAGATATATTGAATGAGTATAGTTGGGTAAATGATTTTAATAGTATTAAAGATATGCTTATATATGATTTTAGAAATACTTATATAAAAAAAGAGGAGTATGAAAATCAAATAGAATGTATTAATATTAGTAATAGCATTATTGATGATGAAGTTTATGTTTTTTTACTTGGATTTAATCAGGGAATTATTCCGAAGATACATCAGGATGAAGAATATATTACTGACGCGATGAAGGAAGAATTAGGAGTAATAGAGTCTACAGTAGAGAAGAACAAAATAGAGAAAAGTATTACTGTTAGTGCTATTCTTGCAATTAAAAACTTAGTTATTTCTTATAAAAAAGAGAGTTCTAGTGGTAGTTTTATAATATCAAATTTAAATGATGAAATAAAATTAAATGTAATAGCTGATTTTAAAGATAGTTATAGTTATTCTAATATATATAATAAATTAAGATTGTGTAGTGCTATGGATGAATATGCTAAATATGGTGTTATTTTTGAAAGATTACCGATTTTATTTAATAATTATAGTGATATAGATTATTTAACTTACAATAATAAGTTTACTTCTATTGATAAGGTTAAGTTACAAGATTATTTAAAAAATAAATTATTGCTTTCTTATTCTACAATAGATAATTTTTATAGATGTGGTTTTAGATATTATATTGGTAATATATTGAAACTTAGCATATTTGAAGATACTTTTATGACTACTTTGGGAAGTTTATTTCATTATATTTTATCTCTTGCTTTTGTTAAAGAGGATTTTGATCTAGATTTTGAATATCAAGATTATATTGAAAAATGTGGTAAAACTTTTTCTAAGAAGGAACAATTTTTCTTAAAAAAATTAAAAGAGGAACTTAGATTTATAATAACTTCAATAAAAGAACAGATGGAATATTGTAGACTTGATATGGCTAAATATGAAGAAGAAATATATATTGATAAGAGTAGTGATATGAATATAACTTTTATGGGAATTGTTGATAAGATTATTTATGGAGAGGAAAATGGGAAATCTATTTTATCAATAATAGATTACAAAACAGGAAATCCTAAGACTAATTTAAATCATACTATCTATGGTATTGAGATGCAATTACCGGTTTACTTATATTTGGTTAGTAGAAGTGGAAAGTTTACAAATGTTGATATAGCAGGATTTTATTTGCAGAAAATATTAAATTCTGAAATAAGTAGAGATAATAAGCATACTTATATAGAATTAAAAAGAAACAATTTGAAGTTACAAGGTTATAGCAATGAAAATATTGGAGTTTTAGGAGCTTTTGATTCATCATTTGATGATAGTAAAGTTGTTAAGAGTTTGAAAACGACTTCTAAGGGTTTTGCTCATTATTCAAAAGTAATAAGCAGTGAGAAAATAGAAAGACTTGAGGATATCGTAGATGAAAAAATTGATGACGCTATTAAAGATATAAGAGATGCTAAATTTGATATTAATCCTAAGAGAATAGGTAAAGATAATTTAGGCTGCGAATTTTGTAAATTTAGGGATATTTGTTTTATGAGAGAAAATGATGTTGTTAATTTAAAAGAATATAAAAATTTGGAGTTTTTAAGTGATGAGGAAGTAGGTGAAAAATAATGATACCAATTAAACCTAAGGATGCTATATGGACTGATGAGCAATGGCAAGCAATACATGATTGTGGTCATAATATTATTGTTAGTGCTGGTGCTGGTAGTGGTAAGACAGCAGTTTTATCTGAGAGAGTTATAACAAATTTGAAAAAGGGAATGCATATTAATGAAATGTTGATGTTAACTTTTACTAAGGCTGCTGCTAGCGAGATGAAGGAAAGAATAAGAAAGAAAATAAAGAAAGATAAATCTTTGGTAGGAGAGCTTGATTTAATTGATGCTGCATATATTACTACTTTTGATAGCTTTGCTTTATCTGTTGTAAAAAAGTATCACTATCTTTTAAATATTTCTCCTAATATTTCTATAATTGATTCTGCTATGATAATGATGAAAAAAAGAGAAATTTTAGAAAATTTATTTGAAGATTATTATGAAAATGGAGATTCTAAATTTTTAAAATTAATAGGTGACTTTTGTATAAAGGATGATAAGGAGATTTTTGATGCTATTTTAAAAATTTATTCTAAGTTGGAAATGCTTCCGGATAAGATTGGATACTTAAAAAGTTATTTAGATATTTATTTTGATGAAAAGAAGATAAATACTGATGTTTTGGCATATGAAAAATTAATCTTGAATAAAATAAAGGAAATTAATGATGAGGTTTCAGAACTTACTCATTATGTTGATGGAGATTATATTGAAAAGTTAGAAGAAGTTTTGGGAGGATTATTAAATTCTAAAGATTATGATGAAATAGTAAAAAATCTTAATATTAGAATGCCTAACTTGCCTAGGGGTAGTGAGGAATGCGCTAAAGAAAAGAAAGATAATATTAAAGAACTTATTGATTCTATTAAGGGATTATGTGTGTATGTAGATTCTAATGATATGAAAGATACTATTAATATTTGTAAGGATTATGTTTCTGTGTTAATTGATATTTTTATTTCATTTGATAAGTTGATTATGGAATATAAGAATTCAATGGATGTTTATGAGTTTCATGATATTGCTATAATGGCTATAAAAGTTCTTAAAGAAAATGAAGAAGTAAGAAATGAAATGAAATATTTCTTTAAGGAAATTATGATCGATGAATATCAGGATACAAATGATTTACAAGAGACATTTATTGGAATGATTGAAAATGATAATGTTTATATGGTTGGAGATATTAAACAATCAATATATCGTTTTAGAAATGCTAATCCAGATATTTTTAAGAATAAGTATGATAATTATTCTTCTAATAATGGTGGTGCTAAAATTGATTTGAATAAGAATTTTAGATCACGCAAAGAGGTTCTTGATAATATTAATTTGATATTTAATAAAATTATGGATAATGATATTGGTGGTGCTGATTATATAGTTTCTCATCAGATGATTTTTGGAAATAATTCTTATATTGAAAAGGGAAGTACTAATCAAAATTATAACTTTGAGATATATTCATATGATTATGAGAAGGGATGTGAATATGCTAAAGATGAAGTAGAATGTTTTATTATTGCTAGAGATATTATAGATAAAGTTAATAAACATTATAAAATTTTTGATAAGGATGATTGTATTTTAAGAGATGCTAAATATAGTGATTTTGTTATCTTAATGGATAGAACTACTAATTTTGATTTATATAAGAAAGTATTTGAATATTTGGGAATTCCTTTAGCAATATTAAAAAATGAAAAGATGAATGAAGATCAGGATATAATTGTTATTAGTAATTTATTGCAGTTTATTATTAAGGTAAGAGATGGTTCTTTTGATAAAGAATTTCAATATTTATTTATGAGTATTTTAAGAAGTTTTTTATATCAATATGATGATGAGAGGATATTTGAATATTTTGTTAATGGTAATTTTAAGGATTGTGAGTTATATTCTACTGCTAAAGAGATGGCTTATGACATTTCTAAAAAATCTTCTTATGATATTTTATTAGAAATTATTAATAAATTTAATTATTATGAAAAAATAATTTCTATTGGTAATATAAATTCTTCTATGACTAAGTTAGAGCATATTTTGAATAGTGCTTCAAATTTAGGAGATTTAGGTTATGATGTTATTCAGTTTTCGACATATTTAAAAACTATCGTTAAAGATAATTATGATATGAAATACTCAGTTCATTTGGGAGATTCTGACTCAGTTAAAATTATGACTATTCATAAATCAAAAGGACTTGAATATCCTATATGTTATTATTCTGGATTATATAAAAGTTTTAATATTTTAGATTTAAAAGAAAAATTTACTTATGATAAAGAATATGGTATTATTGTTCCATTTTTTAAGGAAGGAATAGGGCAAACTATATATAAAGAACTTTTAAGGGATAGATATATCAGAGAAGAAATAAGTGAGAAGATTAGACTATATTATGTTGCACTTACTAGAGCTAAAGAGAAAATGATTGTGGTGATGCCTAGTGGTGATGAACCTGCTAGTAATAATTCTGGTGTTGTAAACAATAGTATTAGAAGTAAATATAAATCTTTAGCAGATATTATGAATTCAGTTTTAAATATTACAAGAAGTTATGTTAATAATATTGATTTAAAATCTTTAAATCTTACTAAAGATTATAATTTAATAACTTCTAAAAACTTTAGAGATAATATTCCTAAGTCAGATATTAATATTGATGTTTGTGAAATAAAGATTGCTAATAATTATGTTAGTTCTAAACATTTTTCTAAACATACTAATGATTTGATTGATAAGAAAACTAGGGATAATATGGATTTTGGGTTGTATATTCATGAAATTTTGGAATATATGGATTTTAAAAATCCTGATTATAGTTTTATAAAAGATGATTATTCTAAAGAAAGAGTAAAAAAATTCTTAAATCAAGAATTGCTTAAGAATATTAAAGAGGCTAAAATTTATCATGAATATGAATTTGTTTATGATAAAGATTCTATTCATTATCATGGTATAATAGACTTGATGCTTGAATATGATAATCATATTGATATAGTTGATTATAAACTTAAAAACATTGAAGATTCTCATTATTTAGAACAATTAAATGGTTATAAGGAATATATTAGTTTAGTAACTTCAAAAGAAGTTAATATATATCTATATTCTATTTTGGATGATAAAATGAAGAAGATAAATTAGGATAGTTATATTTATAAGTAACAATACTTTCAAGTTGTATTTATTATAGTTTGGGATGTATTGTTTTTTTATTAAAAAGTTAGATTATAGTTAATTTTATTTAATAGACCTGTCCGGAAAGCTTTATGAATTATTTAAATTATAAATACCACATATAAT
>CAVJSY010000068.1:0-5437 GCA_963652285.1 Oribacterium sp. | reverse complement strand
GTATAATGATTATGGCAAAGATATCGTTTGTGCTTCTGCATCTAGTACCATCATAACATCTATTAATGCCTCTTTATCCATAGATAATGACTCATTAATATATAATGATAAAAACGGATTAGAAATAGAAGTAAAGAAAAATGATATTATAACTACCAAAATCATAAATAATATGATAAATAATTTATACAAATTAGAAAAAGCATATCCTAATAATATAAATATCAAGGAGGAAAATAATGAAATTAATGCAATTTAATATACAATTATTTGCCCACAAAAAAGGTCAATCATCTACTAGTAATGGAAGAGATTCTGCTGGTAGAAGACTTGGAGCAAAAGCTTCTGATGGTGAATATGTAACTGCAGGTTCTATTATATATCGTCAAAGAGGAACTAAAATTCATCCTGGAACTAATGTAGGTAGAGGTACAGATGATACTTTATTTGCTAAGATTTCTGGATATGTTAAATACTCTAGACTTGGTAGAGATAGAAAACAAGTTAGTGTATATGAAACTAAATAATAATAAAACTTATAAAAAAGTATTGACAACAATATAAATTATTGATATAATTTATATTGTCCGTGGGGAATTAGCTCAGTTGGCTAGAGCATCTGCCTTGCACGCAGAGGGTCAAGGGTTCGAGTCCCTCATTCTCCACCATTTTTTTCGGGAAGTAGCTTAGCTTGGTAGAGCGCTACGCTTGGGACGTAGAGGTCGCAGGTTCAAATCCTGTCTTCCCGACCAGGTAGAAAATTTTAGATACTAACTTTGTTAGTATTTTTTATTTACAATACACCTTTATATAGAAATATATAAGATAAATAGTTATATTTAAAAATGGCAAATAAGTTGCCATTTTATTTTTCTAATAACCAATCTAATGCATTTTGGATTATTATTCCTTCATCATTCCCAAGTGGTATTTTATCTAATGTTAATATGATTTTCTCATAATTATCATTAATTTTCTTTAAACTTCTTAATTCTCTTTCTAATGTATCATTTCCTTTTAGAGTTTCTGCTACTTGTATGTAAATTTTACCTTTATTATTTATTGCTACAAAATCTACTTCATAATTATTGGATTTTCCTATGTATACTTCATAACCACGTCTTAGTAACTCTAGATATATAACATTTTCTAATATATGACCAAAGTCACCTATTTTACGTCCTAGTATAAAATATCTTAATCCTAAATCTGAAACATAATATTTTGCATTTGAATCTAATTGTTGTTTTCCTTTTATATCATAGTCTGTTATTTTGTAAATGAAAAAACTTTCTATAAATCCTTCTAAATATTTTTCTACTGTTCTTACATTTATATCTCTACCATTACTTTTCATTACGTTAGCAATATTATTTGTTGATGTTTTATTACCTATATTATCCATTATGAAATTTGCTACATTTTTTAGCATTGTTTCATTTTGAATGTTTTTTCTAGTCATAACATCTTTTATAATTATATCATTATAGATACCGCTTATATATAAACTTATATCATCTTCTGTGTTTAATGATATTGTATATGGTAATGAACCATATGATATATATTTTTGATATAATTCATCATCACTTATATCTTTATATGCTAATTTATATTCTTTAAATGATAATGGAAGCATTTTTATTTCTATATATCTTCCTGATAATAATGTTGCAAGTTCACTTGATAATAAATTTGCATTAGAGCCTGTTATATATAAATCTATATTTTTATTTAAATATAAACTGTCAACAGCTCTTTGAAATTCTTCTACTTTTTGTACTTCATCAATAAATACGTAATTTTTTTTATTTGGATTTAAATTATCATTTATATAATTATATAATGACATATAACTATCTATGAAGTTATACTTTAAATCTTCTAAATTAATACTTATTATTTGTTCTTCTTCGATACCATTATTCATTAAGTAATTTTTATATAAATCTAATAAAGTCGACTTCCCACATCTCCTTATTCCTGTTATAACTTTAATTAATTCTTTATCCTTAAATCTAATTAATAAATTTAAATAGTCGTTTCTTTCTATCATTATTTTCTCCTTTCTTGATATATAGTTTAACATAAAACCTTAAAAAAGTAAAGTTTAGCAGTACAAAATATGTCTGATTTAATTGTTTTTTTTGTACTATAGTACAAAATATTGCTATTTTATATTGTATTTTGTATTTTTATGTTTATTTATTTTTTAAATATTCTATTGCGTCATTAAATGTTTTTATTGAAACTATTTCTATATCATAGTTTTTTTCTTTTTTTACTTCTAATGCTTCTTCATAGTTTCCTTCTGGAACTAATACTACATCCATTTTATTTTTAACTGCACCCATTAATTTGTATTTTATTCCATCTATTTTTCCTACATTACCTTCTAAATCTATTGTGCCAGTTCCTGCTATATTTCTTCCTTTTACTATATCGTCATCTGCTATAACACTATAGATACTTAAGGCCATCATTAATCCGCCAGACGAACCGCTTTCACTTTTCTTAAACTTTATATTAATTTCTGGGTCTAAATTATATTTATAATTTGTCATAATAACCATACCTATTATTTTTTGGCCTTTTTCTTCAGACACTTTAACTTTTATTTCTTTTTCTTTATTATTTCTTTTAACTGTTAATTTTATTGTATTACCAACTTCTTGATTTGATATAATTTCTTTTATTTCACTAGTGCTATTTATTTCTTTATCATTTACTTTAGTTATTATATCACCTATTTTTATACCATTATCTTTAGTAGTTGCTATAACATAACTCATTTTATCTTTTACTTCAATATTTTTATTAGCGGATGTATATGCTACATATGTAGCATTGCTAATTGAGTTATCTAGCATTACTCTATTCCTTTCATATATTTCTTCCATATCTTCGTTATTTACTTGAACATCACTTACTTTTTCTACTTTCCAATCTTTAAATAAATATGATAGTAAATATGTTGGTATTGTTGCTTCATATTCAGTGACATATAACATATTTAAACTTCCATTTATTTTATTATTTCTATTTTCTGTAGTTATTCTATTACTTATGTCAATTGTACCTCCTGATACATCTATATAATATGGTAGTTTTATATTAAATAATGCTACTATAATGATTAATGATATTATAAACCATATATCTTGTTTTATAAAATTAATTATTTTTTTCATTGTATCACCTTCTTAATTATATTCTTAAAAAGTATTATTTTTCATATAATTAATTGTGATAATATGAAAAAGAAACTTTTTAATTTATTTGTTATTTTATCTTGTATTTTTATAATAATTTATTGTATTATTTATAAATCATTAATATTTGAAACTATTTATTTTTCTATGGAAACTTGGATTAAAAATATTGTACCTTCTTTATTTCCTTTTTTTATTATATCAGATATTTTAATTACATACAATGTGGAAAAATATATTCCTTCTTTTATAACAAAATTTTTTAGTAAGTTATTTAATGTTAATGATAAACTAGTTTCTATATTTTTCTTATCTATGATTTCTGGATTTCCCAGTAGTGCTAAAAATACTAGAAAATATTATGATTTAGGATTGATTAGTTTAAGTGATGCTAATCATATATTGTTATTTTCGCATTTTTCTAACCCTTTATTTATATTATCTACTGTTTCAGTTATGTTTTTTAATAATGAAAAACTAGGGTTACCAATATTAATTTCTCATTATTTAGGTAATATAATAATTGGAATTATTTTAAGAAATAAAGCTCCAAAGCATAATAATTCTAATAATCAAATTAAAAATAAAAATGTAAAATTTGGTTTAATATTTTCTAAATCTATTATATCCGCAATAGATACATTACTATTAATTTTAGGAACATTAACTTGTTTTTTGATTATTTCTACTTGTATGATTGATTTTCTTAATATTAATTTAAAGCTTAGTATTTTAATTAAGAGTATTTTAGAAATTACAATGGGATTAAAAAGTCTTTCTTTAGTTAATATATCTGATTTGTTAAAGGTTGTTATAACGTCAATGATTATTTCTTTTGGAGGATTATCAGTACATATGCAAATATTATCCCAAATAAGTGATACTGACATTTCTTACTCTAACTTTTTTATTGCTAGGGTATTTCATAGTATCATATCTGGGATAATATCTTTATTAATTTGTCTTGTAATTTAAAAAAGATAGGAAATCCTATCTTTTAACTATTCAGTTGTTGAAGTTTCTGTAGTTGTTGATGTTATAGTTTCTGTAGTTGTTGATGTTGTAGTTTCAGTTGTTTTCTTTAAACTATCATCATAAATAACTACACCACTTGATGTTACTGCTTCTCCTATAGCACCTGTTACACCATGTCCATCACCTGATGTTACTCTTACATAACCTTTAAATGTCTTACCATTACCATCTGTTTCTGTTTGGTCTGTACCATCTTCTTTAATCCATAAAACTATTGTGAATTTTCTTGTTGGATTTTCTTTTGTAAGTGTTGGATGAACTAAATTATTGAATCTTTCGTAATCTGTTGTTTCTATATCTGTTCTTATTTCCATTTTTACTTCTTTTGCTGTTTCTGTCTCCACTGCTTTAGGATCAGTTATTCTTGTTCTTGTAGTTCCTTCACCATCATCAGTTGATTCTTCTACATATACTGCAAAATAAAGATTTTTAAATAAGTTTTCTGTTGTTCCTAAATACATTGTTAATGTTTGTGGATTTATATTATCATTTTTTACTGTATATGAATATGTACTACATACTGCTGCTCCAGAGTCATCGATGCAAGTAGAGTTTGCTTCTTTCTTGTATACTAAGCATTCTTCTGTTGGGTTACCATCTGCACCTTTTTTATAAGTTACACATTTTTGTGGATCTTCATATGTAATCTCTTTTTGTTCTGCATATGCATACTTTGCTATTGCGTCTGCTGTTGGAATCAAATCATAGTTAGCACCTGTATCATCTGTTTCAATACCTAAGTCAAGACTTGTTGAACCAGTAGTTATACTATTTTCTTCATTTGTTGTAGTAGATGCTGTGAAGTACGCATATGTTGCCCCTACTATAGCAATGATAATAACAGCAAAAGCTATTACAAAATAAAATAGTCCTCTTCCTTTCTTTTCATTATTATCATTAATTTTATTATCTTGGATTTTATTTGTTCTTTCTTCTTCCATAATATGTTCCTCCTTTATTATGTATTAAGTATAGCATATATAGTTATTAAAAATCAATAGTTTTTGTAAATTTAATGAAAAATTAATCAATATATTTCCCTTCATATTTCCCTTCTATTATACTTGATATTTTTCCTGTTACTTTTCCACCTTGTCCTGCATATACAGTTACAGAGCCAGAGAATGTTCCTATATCAGTATCATTTTGTGATATGCCAGTATCAGTTAACCATATCATAAGTTTTAATC
>CAVJSY010000067.1:0-4527 GCA_963652285.1 Oribacterium sp. | reverse complement strand
CTCAAGGTCCAACTTATCAACCAAATAAAGAGAAAAAAGCTAAAAAATGTGGATTCCGTGCTCGTAAAAATGGTGAAGGTAATATCTTAAACAAAAGAAGAGCTAAGGGAAGAAAAAAATTATGTGCTTAATAGAACTACAGAAGTAGTTTTTTTTTAAATTATTAATTAATTTTTTCTTTCCTATATTATATATATAAATTTATAGGAGGATATCACAGTGAAAAAAATAAACATAATAAAATCATCAAGAGAATATACTGAAATAATAAAAAAATGTCCCTATGTAAAAAATAAAGATTTTATTATTTATTATAGAGAAAATAAAGATAAAAATAGATATGGAATTTCAGTTCCAACCAAAATAGGCAAAGCTAATATTCGTAATAAACTTAAAAGAAGAACAAAAAATATAATAGATAATCAAGATTTAACTATACAAAGAACCTATGATTATGTTATAATAATTAGGAAGAGTTTATTAGAGGCAACTTATCAAGAGATGAGTTTAAGTTTAACAAGCCTACTAAAAAAGATTGGAGCACAAAATGAAAAAAAATAGAAAATTCAAACAGATATTAATAATCTTACTATGTGTATTCTGTTTAACAGGTTGTACAAAAACTTTAAAAGATAAAGATAAGCAAATAGTAAGAAATGAAGAGACAGGACAAGCAGTAACTGAAAATATTATTTGTAGACCAACAAATAAAAATATGATAAAAATATATGAGGATAATGATGTAGATATATCTAAATTACCAGAGTGTAAAAACTTTACACCATTGTCAAATTATGAAGGATTATGGACAAGTTTGTTTGTAAAGCCTTTAGCATGGGTAATAATTAAAATATCTAATTTATTTAATTCTTCAGGTATAGCGCTAATATTTACTTGTATCCTAATCAGATTAATTTTATTCCCAATAACAAAGAAAACTGCAATGCAATCAGAATTAATGAAAAAGGCTCAACCAGAATTAGCAAAATTAGAGAAAAAATATGCTGGTAAAGATTCACAAGAAGATCAAACAAGAAAAGCTCAAGAAATGATGATGATATATCAAAAGTATAAAATTAATCCAGTTTCAGGATGTTTATTATCATTTATTCAAATACCTTTATTATTTGCTTTTTATGAAGCAATAAACAGAACTCCTTCAATATTTGAAGAAAAATTCTTAAAAGTATTTGAAATGGGAACTACTCCTTTAAAAGGAATAACAGAAAATGGTAATTATTGGTATATCCTATTAGTATTATTAATTATAGGTACAACTTACCTATCATTCAGAAAAACTTTAAAAGACCAATCAGGTCAAATGGCAACAGGAATGCAAATGAAATATACAATATATTTTATGATGGCTTTAATAGGAATTTCATCACTTACCCTACCTTCTGCTTTAGGTATTTATTGGATATCATCTAGTTTATTTACAATATTCCAAAATATATATGTAGAAAGAAAGAAGGCAAAGTAGTATGAATAAATATATTTATGAAGGAAAAACATTAGACGAAGCCAAAAATAAGGCTTTAACAGAATTAAATTTAACAGAAGAAAATGTTATAATTAATATTTTAGAAGAGAAAAATGGTTTACTTAAAAAAAGTGTAAAAATAGAATTAGTTGACATAAATGATATAATTACAGAAATAAAAGATACCATAAACGAAATAGTATCATTAATGGGATTGACTTCAAATTTAGAAGTTAGAAGAAGAGAAAATAATATAACAATTACTATATTTTCAAATAATAATTCTATTTTAATTGGAAAAAATGGCAGAACCATGTCTGCAATTCAAACAATTATCAGACAAATTATTCATTCTCAAGTAAAAAGTAACCTACAAATAATTATAGATGTAGAAAATTACAAAGAAAAAAGAATAAAAAATCTAGAATATTTAGCAAAAAAAGTAGCAAAAGAAGTAGCGCATACTAAAGTAGAAACTAAACTAGACCCAATGAATTCTTACGAAAGAAGAACAATACATAATGTTTTATCCCAAAATAAATATGTTTATACGGAGTCAGAGGGTGTTGAACCTAATAGATATGTAGTAATAAAACCAAAGGAAGCTGAGTAGCTTCTTTTCTTTACGATTAAATGTGTAAAATTATGTAAATTTAAATTATTTAATTGCATATACTAAAGCAGTATGTTATAATCTTTGTTCCACCAAAAGGAAGTGATGAAATGAAGTATTTAAATGAAATAAGTAGCATTTTAAATATAGAAGAGATTTACATAATTTTAAGTATTAAAACATTATTTTATATATTAATAATAACAATAATAGAAAAAATTGGAATAAAATTACTAAAGAAAAATAAAGATACAAAAAAAGAATATATATATACTCAAAAATTCAAACTATGCATGAATCTTTTTAAAGTATGTATAATGTTTTTATTTTGGGGACAGTATATTAAAAATCTTCTAACCTTTATAAGTGTAATATCAGCAGCCTTTACAATAGCGCTAAGAGATTTAGTTTTCAACTTTTTCTGTGGATTATACATAAAGATAGCAAAACCATTTGAAATAGAAGACCGAATAGAAATAGATGAATATAAAGGTGATGTAATTAATATAAAATCAATGAATTTCGAGATATTAGAAGTTAAAAATAATGATTTTACAGGCCAAAGTACTGGGATAATAATACATTTACCCAATTCTATAATCTTTAAAAATCCCCTAAAAAATTATAATAAAGCATTTAAATATATATGGGATGAAATAACAATTAAAGTGCCTCTTGATTGTAATTTGCCAAAAACTAAAAGTACCTTATATAAAATAGTAAATTCTAATGACATAATAAAAAATATTCCCCCTAAAATGAAAAATCAAATTAACAATATCTCTAACAACTATAGAATATATTACAATAAATATGAGCCAATTATATATACTAAAATAAAAGATGAACATATAGAATTAGAAATAAGGTACTTAATACATCCTAAAAAGGCTAGATTTGTTGAGTCAACTATATGGAATAAAATAATTGAAGCATATAAAAATAATGAAATAGAATTATATAAGTAAATATAAACTTTTTTTTTAAATAAATTTATGATAAAATAAACACATAAAGGACGTGATTATATATGGATGATACAATAGCAGCAATATCTACAGCCTTAGGAATAGGCGCTATATCAATAATAAGAGTTAGTGGTGATGAAAGTATTAATATAGTTAATAGTATTTTTAAAGGAAAAGACTTAACTAAAGTAGAAACTCATACAATTCACTATGGACATATAGTAGATAATGAAAACATAATAGATGAAGTATTAGTAACAATAATGAAATCTCCAAAAACATTTACTAAAGAAGATATAGTAGAAATAAATTGTCATGGAGGAATAGCAACGACAAATAAAGTATTAGAATTAATCCTTCTAAAAGGAGCTCGTTTAGCAGAACCTGGTGAATTTACCAAAAGAGCATTTTTAAATGGAAGAATAGATTTAGTAGAAGCCGATGGAATAATGAATTTAATAAATTCTAAAAGTGAGCAAACAAGAAAAATGTCGATAAATCAATTAAACGGAACTGTATCTAATAAAATAAAAGAATTAAGAGATGACTTAATTCAAATGATTTCAAATATAGAAGTAAACATAGATTACCCAGAATACATAGATATAGAAGAACTTACTAATGAAAAAATATTACCAAGTATTTTAGATTTTAAAAGTAAATTAGAAAAAATAATTAAAGATTCAAGTGATGGAAAGTTATTAAATGAAGGAATAAATGTAGGTATTATTGGGAAACCAAACGTAGGAAAAAGTAGTCTCTTAAATGCTTTATTAGAAGAAGAAAAAGCAATAGTAACAGATATAGAAGGAACAACAAGAGACATAGTAGAAGGAAAAATAAACCTAGGAGGCTTAATACTTAATATAATAGATACTGCAGGAATAAGAAATACAGATAACATAGTAGAACAAATAGGAGTAGAAAAAAGTAAAGACATAATAAATACTTCAGATTTAGTAATATTTATGTTAAATAACAATCAAGAATTAACCGAAGAAGAAGAAAAAATCTTAAAACAAATAGAAAATAAACCAAGTATCATAGTAATAAATAAAATAGACCTAGATTGTAAACTAACCTTACCTAAAGTAAATAAAGATATAATTAAAATAAGTATAAAAGAAGGTACAGGAATAGATAAATTAAAAGATACTATTAAAAAAATATATAATCTAGAAGAAATAGAAGTAAAAGATTTAACTTATTTAAGTGATGCCAGAAGTATATCATTATTAAAGAAATCTCTAGAAAAAATAGAAGATGCAATTAATAATATAAAAGATAATAGTCCAATTGATATGGTAGAATTAGATCTTAAAAATTCTTGGGAATTATTAGGAGAAATAATTGGAGAAACATATACAGATGAATTAATAGATGAATTATTCTCTAGATTCTGTTTAGGAAAATAAAATGTTAGGTCATAAACTTACCATTTTTCTATGTCAAATAAGTTACTT
>CAVJSY010000066.1:0-23734 GCA_963652285.1 Oribacterium sp. | reverse complement strand
TAAAATTATCCAAATTTTTTTTCATCTCTACAATTATAGAGCATCTTGCTTTATAAGCAGACTTAAAATCTAAAATTCTTTTAATATTTTCCATATTAATTTCAGAATTCAAACTTAAAGCTTTATTATAGAATTTACTTAATATTCCCTCAAGTTCCGGATTTTCTCCTAACATCTGTTCTATTTGCTCATCTAATCCCTTACAAGTTGTACGTTTAAATTCATATTCTACTTTCTCAGGATTTTTACCATTTTTGCTTTTATTAAATTCAAAAACAGCATTCAACTTTTTTGTAACCTCATTAAAATTTGTCTCAAAGTCATCTTTATAAACCAAATCGGGAAAAACTTTTAAAGCCTCTTGTAACAATCTTCTTCTTTCCTCAACAGTATCCGAAGTATGAAGATCAGAATGATACTTTTTTGATAAAGTACGGTAAACAGATTTTAAATTTTCCTCAGATAAATCATCAACAGAATAATTCTTATCACATAATTCATTACAAAAAGCAATCATTTTCTTTACAGTATTAAAATCTACAGTCACTATCTACACCCTCTATTCTATCAAGATTATATCATAAAAAGAAAAAAAAGAAAATTACTTTTAATAATTTTCCTTCTTAATTTCAAAAAATGATTGAGGATGACTACATATAGGACATACCTTTGGTGCCTCTTTACCTATTACTATATGACCGCAATTGCGACATTGCCATATTTTATCACCATCTCTAGAAAATACTAATCCATCTTCAACATTCTTAAGTAATTTTCTATATCTTTCTTCATGTTCTTTCTCTATAGCAGCTACTCCTTCAAATAAATATGCTAATCTTGTAAATCCTTCTTCTCTTGCAGTTTTAGCAAATTCTTGATACATATCAGTCCATTCGTAATTTTCACCCTCTGCAGCATCTAATAAATTCTCTGCAGTATCAGGAATAGCACCACCATGTAATTCTTTAAACCACATTTTAGCATGTTCTTTTTCATTCTCTGCAGTTTCTTCAAATATAGCGGCTATTTGCTCATATCCATCCTTTCTAGCCTTACTAGCATAATATGTATACTTATTTCTAGCTTGACTCTCTCCAGCAAATGCTGTCATTAAATTTTGTTCTGTTTTACTTCCTTTTAATTCCATTACAATCATTTATCCTTTCATCATTATCTTTTATATATTATTATTAAAACCAATAACAATACATACAATAGTATAACATATTATAATTTATTTACAATAAAATATTAAAATTTAATATACTTATTAGTATTATATATTTTTCCATCAATACTCAAATATATAGAATATTCTCCCTTTAAACCATCCTTATTAATATACTTTGTAACACTAATACCATTTTCCATTTCTGTATCAGTAAATACATCCACACATAAAGCCGTATATGGTTTCTTACTAACAGAAACATTATAAATATTAGAAACTAAATTATTATATAAAATAATCTTAACATCACTACCCTTTTTAAATGTTCCATTAAATATTAATCTATCTTCTTCCATAGACCACTCTATATCATGAGATTCATACTCATTATCAATATCAGTAATGTTATTAATAATACCATATTTTTTCTTATCAATTTTAGTATTACCTAAAGTTCCAATTCTCTTAGCCTTACCTAGTTCAAAATTACTATCATTATAAAGACTTAATTTTTCTACTCTATAATTATTAGTAGGTAATTTAATCTCAAAAATAATTTTATCATCTAATAATTCTACAGTATCAGATACTAATTTGTCAGCACCCCCTATACCAGCAGGTTGATTAGAATTCTTACCATCAACATAAACAATACCACCAGAATGCACTATATAATGATTACTATCAATATAATCAACATCAGATATATAAGGAGAATAAAACTCACTACCTCTTTCCTTACCATACTCCCATAACTGCTCTATAGTCATATTATCAGTATCAATCTTATACATAACTCCCCTAGAATAACTATTATTAGCATCAACATAACTATCCTTATCCTTAGATTTATTATTACCATTATCAAATATAAATACATATCCCTCTGGTGTTATCATTGCCGCATGTTGACTCCATTGCCACTCAAAATTATCTCCTATAGGCTTAAAGAAATATTTTTGATAATCACTACTCCAATTAGTAGGATCTCCTATAATCCAATTTAATTTACCACTATCATAATCTATATTAATAACAGCATCCTGATGTCTACCAGATAAAGTAATAGAATTAGTCTTCTCATCATACCAAACAGAATTATTATGAAACCAATCATAACTAATCCAATTTTCACTCTTACCATCAGTCATATTAAGTATATCTTTTAAATCATAAGATTTAACCACCTTACCAGTAGCCCTATCTAATTCAACAACATAATCTTCCACAGTTCCAGACTCATTATTAAAATCATCACTACTAACAAGTAAATTTCCACTAGGTAACTCATAATAATCATGATGATATCCACCCTTTAAACTATACTCAACATATATCTTCCCAAGCATATCAATCTCATATAAACCTGTCATATAATAAGGACTATTAATTCTTCTCTCAGTACTAACCATCATATGACCATTTTTAAGCCTAGTATTATCCCATATAGCAGTATGAGATAAATACCACCTAACATCACCATTAACATCATACGCACAAGTATAACCTATTGAAGATGGAGTATAAAAGTATAACTCATTTCCTAAATTACTCTTATCAGCATACACATAAGTAGGTAAAATAAAATCATCAGGTAATTTATCTGTTTTAATAGATATCTCCTTACTTATATTCTTTCCATTCTCATCATACTCAATTATTACTTTATTATCATAATCAGCATATAATCCATATACTGGTATATAATGTTCTTTAGCCTTATCAAAAGTATGATTAAACGTACTATTATCATCTTTTCCTACTATAGTAATACTAACACTTTCATAATTATCTGTTTCAAATAATATTAAAGCAGATAAAGGTGAAGACTTATAAGGATCTAATATAACATTAGGATTATCAATAGTATATCCAGATATAACAAAATCCTCTTCATACTCACTTTGTAATGTAACTAAACTCTTATTAGTATTAAGTAAAATATTATTAGTATACTTACTATTTAGAATATTTAGTATAAGCAAAACTATTAATATTATCAAAATAACAATACCTATAAAAATCAATCTCTTTTTCTTTATCATCTATTATCACCATCCAAATAAATATTATCATCACTAATTTATATTTACAATAAAGAAAAAGTTGAAAACTCTCAACCTTAAGTTGAGAGCTATTTTTTACAACTATCATCTAACGATAAATTAATCTTATAAGTTGTAACTTCATTATCACTATTAGTAGCGTTTATCATTAAATATAAACTATTTTCTGTAATTATCTTACAAGTTCTATCATAATTATCTATATGAAAATAAACATCTTTTAAAAAGTCTTCTAACTTAATAGTACTACTTTTATCATTATAATTATAAGTACTTATCTTAGTATCAATATTATTAGAACTCTCATATAAAATACATTCTATATCTTTATAATCATTATTATCTTCTCCCCCACAATAATCAATATTAGATATATATATAGAAGATTTTTTATTATTATAAGCAATACTACCAGTAATAGTAAAATTATTACAACTAGAACTTAATGTTTTAAAATAGAAATTATCTTTATTATTTAATAATATATAGATTAAAACTAATAATAAAATTACAATACATAATATAAATACATACATATACTTATGATTATTCTTCTTATTAATAGATAACTTACCTTCTAAAAGATCATCTATATTTATATTAAAATCCTTGCATATTTGCTTTAATAAAGATATATCAGGAATATTCTTACCATTTTCCCACTTACTAACTGCTTGATAAGTAACCCCATACCTATCCGCAAACTCACTTTGAGTTAAATTATTTTTTATTCTAATATCTTTTATAATTTTACCAATTTTATTTGTATCCATACTCAACACCTAACCTAAAATATAAGGATCTGATTGTTTACCAGAACCATCAATTATACTAATACTAGATTTAATAAATACTACAGGATAAACATTTTGTGATTCATAAACATAATTATAATCATATATAAATCCATCAGAAAAAACATTAAATATAGCCTCATTATCATCACTTCGACTCATCATAATCCAATAAGAAGTATTAGACTTATATAACCAATCAGTATTTAAACAATTATCTTCATCTAAAGAAAAATCATATCCTGAATTTTTACACAAATTTAAATCACTAGCATACATATAATCAGATGGATAAATTAATCCAACATAACCATACCAATAAGTACTATTACCAGAATATACGCTACTACCTCTCTCATAATTATAATAATCATCTGCATATAAACCATCATATAAAGAAGTACCACCTAAATTATACTTAATCTTATCTATTAAATTTTTAGCACTATCAGTAAAACCAATAGTACTAAAATCACAACTAACAACAGCATCAGACTCTCCTGAATAACAACTACCAGTGCCCCTACTCCAATATAAATTACCATCATATCCATAATTTAATAATTTCATTAATCTAGACTTACTCCAATCATTTGATAATGATGAAGAACTATTATTATAAGAATAACTACCAATAGATTGATTTCTAACAAGTTTTAATCTTTTAGATATATTACCATCTTCATCTTCAGTTTCAAACAAACCAATAACTCTCCAACCAGCACTCTCTCCATTAAAAGTAACATAATTATTTGGATTATTACCATAATACCTAATATTGCCAAAAGAATCCTGCATTAAACTAACAGAACTTGCTTGACTAATAACCTCACCACCAGCAGTAGTAACATCACTTCTATCAGCAGAATTAAAAATATTAGTTAAAGAAATTCCATTTTCTTTTAATATAGCATTCATTCCATCAGCATGTAAATTCATCACAAAACTCTTGCCCATCATATCAGAAGAATTATCCATATTACCATCTAGCCAAATATATAAAATATATGTTTTCAAACTATTAGTAACAATCTCATTACTAAATAAAACAATATGATTTATAGAACTATCATTATTACAACTAACACTACCATTAGCAAAATTACCACTACTAACTAAAGTATTATTAGAATATACAGCCCATTTAAATGAATCACTTAATAACTCACTATCAACACTAGTTAAATCTAAATATAAATTAAAAGTAACAGTTTTAGAAATAGTTTTATCAGTTTTAACAGTAATAGTTTTACTAATACCCTCACTCTTATCACTAACAGGATATATATTAGCACTCTCTATATTAGATCCAGCATCATATTCAATATATACCTTCTCACTAATAACATCAAAACTAACATTAGTATTATTATTACTATCACTTCCCCAACTAAAATAAGCATAACTAGAAAACATACTAATAATAAAAATTATTAATAATATATATAAATATTTTAAATAACTAATCTTCATAGAACACCTCCAAATGATCCTTATACTTAAGATAAAATATAAGGATCATTTGATTCTCCTGTTCCATCAGTTATTTTAACATCAGGTTTAAGATACACGACCGGACGGACTCCGTAAGCCTCGTCGACGTCCTCGTAGATGACATAGCCCTGCGGAGCGACACTGAACGCAAAATAGGCAAAACCAGAAAGCGGGGACATAGTCCATGTCCAGTTACTTGCGTCTAACAACCAGTCTTTCTCTCCACAGTTTGTTGTATCACTAGCATAGTTAAATCCATCTTGGGTACATACACTTAAATCTGTCGCGTAAGCATAGTCTGATGGATACATTATTCCTATATATCCATTCCATGTAGTTTGATGTCCTGAATATACTGTCGTTCCTCTTTCAAAATTATAATAATCATCCGCATATAATCCTGAATATGAAGAAGAACCTCCTAAATAATACTTTACTTTATCTATTTTAGATTGAGCATCAGTTGTTAGACCAGTAGATGTAAAATCACATGAAGTAGTTCCTTCTGATGAACCTGCATAACAAGTACCTGACTTTCTATTCCAATATAAACTACCTAAAAGATCATAAAAAGAATCTCCATTTTCATATCCAGGATTTAATAACATCATAAGTCTAGCATCTGTCCAATCATTACTTCCATATTGTGAAGTTGATGTTCCTTCACCAGATGGTTTATTATCATAAGCATAACTACCAATAGATGATGCTCTTATTAGTTTTATTCTTTTTTCTACATTACCATTTTCATCTTCTGTATCAAATATACCTATTATTCTCCAACCAGCACTCTCTCCATTAAAGGTTACATAGTTATTAGGATTAGACCCATAGTATCTAATATTACCAAAAGAGTCTTGCATCATCCCTAAAGAAGATACTTGAGTTATGCTTTCCCCACCAGCAGTAGTAACATTACTCTTACTACTATTTACATACTTTTTATATAAAGTATTCGCTCCACCATTAAGTAAAGCATTAACACCATCAGCATGTAAATTAAAACTAAAACTTTTACTCATCAAACTATCAGAATTAATAACACTATTATCTATCCAAATATACAATATATATACTTTCTCTGTAGTTGTAACCTCTTGATTACTAAGTAAAACAATATGATTAATAGAACTATTCTTATTACAACTAACACTACCACTAGCAAAATTACCACTACTAACAATACTATTATTAGAATATACAGCCCATTTAAAAGAACTATCTAATAAAGCACTATCAACACTAGTTAAATCTAAATACAAATTAAAACTAACCCTCTTAGAAGTAACCTTATCAGTCTTAACAGTAATAGTTTTACTAATACCCTCACTCTTATCATCAACAGGATATAACTCCACTCCCTCTATATTAGACCCCGCATCATAATTAATATAAACAGTCTCACTAATAACATCAAAACTAACATTTGTATTATTACCATTAGCATTACTCCAACCAAAAAAAGCATAACTACCAACTATAGACAATATTAATACAATTAAAACTATATATATATATTTAAAATATTTAATTTTCATAACTTTACCTCCTAAACAAAAGGCTTTATCCTACAAATAAAATTATAACAAAGTAAAAAAAAATATGCAATACATTATCACATATTTAATATTATATTTTTTTACTTTTTCTCCTAAAATCATCATCATTTATACCCTTAATATTAACGAATTCTTCTAATTCATCAAAATCAGTAGTATAAGGAAGATTTAACTCTTTTAATATTTTAGAATGATACTTACCAATCCTAGAATCTAGTACACAAATAATTCCCTCATCAGTATCACACCTAATAAGTCTACCAATACCTTGACTTAACTTTATCATCATATCCCTATAATATACCATCTTAAATTTCTCTTTAACCTCATAAGAAGAAGCCTTTCCCTCTAATATAGGATCTAAATTAGAAAAAGGTAACCTACATATAATCAAATTACTCAAAGACCTACCCTTTATATCAACCCCCTCCCAAAAAGTACCAGTAGCAAACAAAACAGAATTAGTATCATTAGCAAATTCTTGCTTTAACTTATCTGAATTATTATCACCTTGAATAAACAAATTAAAAGGATAACTATATTTACTATTAATAGCATTATAAACATTTTTCATATCTAACTTCGATGTAAATAGAATTAAACTCTTACCATTAGTAAGTCTAATAAGCCTATTAATCTCATTAACCAATCCCCTTATATAGTTTTCATATAAATTACTCTTAGTAATTTTATCAGTACCAAAAGTAGGACTAAAAATAGGACTAATTAAATTAGGATTATAATATAACAAACAATTATTACTAAAATCATATGGACTACTTATAGGAAATTCCGTATCTCTATCAATACCCTTAAGACCTAAACCAGTCTCAAAATAATCATAAAATCCCTTTACAACAGGTAACTTAGAAAAATCCATTTTATTTTTAGCAGCATTATATGCCCTTAAAGCAGTATCTAAATCAGACTCTGCAGCATTTTTATCATATCCCATAGTACCAGAAGTTAAAATAACAGACCCCTCTTTCTCTCTCTTAAATAAAGGTTCTAACTCTTTATCCAAAATCCTAGAAGAATAATAAACAGCAATCTTCCTATGATCTCTATCACAAAATTCAGCCCAATAAATATTCTCCTTATCCTTATCACTAGTATTCATATCCATAAATAAATGTAAATACTTCTCTAATTCCGAAACAGAATTATATAAAAACCTCATAAGTTTAACATCACCAGAACATCTCATATTAACATAATTAATATACTCAGTAAGACTATCAATTACAATCTTTAAATTATCCTTAACACCCTTTCCAAAATTAAAAGGTATCTTATCAGAATCATATCTTGAATTATTAAATTTCATACTATTACAAGTTTTTAATATTTCAGAAAACAAACAAGTAACCTTTCCAATAACACCCTTACTTGTTCTATCCCCTAAAGTTCTCTGAATACTACCAATACAATCCCCAATCTTTTTAACCTCAATTTTACCCTCGTTAACAGTCCTAACATTATTTTCAAACTCATGAGCCTCATCAATAACAAAAGTATCTACCCTTTTTAATAAATTAGACTTATCTTTTAATAAATAAGCTAAAAAAGCATGATTAGTAACTAAAAAAAATTTTTCATTATTTTCATCCAACTTCTTAATATTAGCAAGATGTCTCTGATAAAAACATTCTTTAGAATAAACACAGCCACTACAAATACCTCTACTATCTGCTTTTATTTTTTGCCAAACACTATTACTTATCTCCTTTAAATCACTTTTATCAGCGCTCTGTTTTTTATGCATCTCTTTTTTTATACTAATAAACTTATCTTTTATAGAAATATCAGATTCATCTCTTATTAATTTATTTAATTTATCAAGACAAACATAATTACTAATACCCTTAGCAATAACAACATTGATATCCATACCAAGTATATTAGAAACATTATTAATGTCATTAAGTAATTGATTTTGTAAAGCCATAGTAGAAGTAGAAATAACAACCTGTTTAAAAGAAGTAACATTATTCATAGTAAAAAAAATAGGAAATAAATACCCATAACTCTTACCAATACCAACACCAGCCTCAATCAAAAGAATACGTTTATCCTTTATAGCCTCCATAACACACAAAGCATACTTATTTTGTCCAGATCTATCAGTAAGCGTAACACCATTAATAACAACACTACCATTATCCTCTATATTTTTAAAAAAATTATCATTTTCTCTAGAAGCCTCAACATAAGGTTTATCAAAAATATTACTCATCACAATACCTCCTTAAAATACGAATTATATTTCTTTTCATCTCCTAAAATAGAAGATAATCCATGTCCTGGATATATTTTAATATCGTCATCATAAACTAAAATCTTCTTTAAAGATTTTAGCATTTCCGAATAATTACTCTCTAACAAATCACATCTTCCTATAGTTCCCTTAAAAAGAAAATCTCCAGTAAACATAATCTTCTCATCCCTAAAATAAAAAGTTAAACAATCCATAGTATGCCCATTAGTTTTTATAATCTCAAAATTAAAATCCCCTATAGACATATTTCCCTCTTTTAAATCCTTATACATATATATTGGAAATTTATAATCTGACATTAAATTATCAACACTAGCAACATGATCAAAATGATTATGAGTTAGTAATACTCCAACTATATTTTTATCCTTAATAAAATCTTTTATTTTTAAATAATCATCACCAGGATCAATAAGCAAATAACTATTATTTTTTTCTACTAAATAACAATTACATCTTAAAAAGCCAACCTTTATCATACTAATATTCATTATTAATCACCTTTTCTTCTTACTAATTTTACCAAATTTATAAACAAATGTAAACTAATTAAAAATTAATAGATTAATATTTTGTTTTTTGTTATAATATTAATTAGAGGTGTATTTATTTATGAAGAAAAAAATTAATATAAAAAAATTAGAAGAAAAATATAATATAATTGAAAGTAACAATAATATAGAAAAACAAACTATTAATACTAAACTACTACTAGCACTAAAAACATTTGGCTTAGTATTATTATTACTAATCGGTCCTAACCTATTTGCATCAATATTTGGAGATAATATTAATAATTTTTCACTAATAGGAAAAGTTATTATTTCCCTAATATCAAATTTAATAATATTAGCAATATTAATATTTATCTATAAAGATACATTAATTAAAGACTTTAGAAATTTCTTTAATAAAAATATATCAGAAAATCTAGAATTATCATTCAAATATTGGCTACTAGGTTTTGGAATAATGATAGTAAGTAATCTACTACTAACAGTTATTACTAATGGTGGCATTGCTGGTAATGAAGAGTCAGTTAGAAAACTTATTGATATAGCACCATTATATATGTTATTTAATGTAGCAATATATGCTCCAATAACAGAAGAATTAATATTCAGAAAAAGCATAAGAGATTTTATATCTAACAAATTCATATACTGTCTAGTTAGTGGAATTATCTTTGGAGGATTACATATAATACAATACATTAGTACCCCAATAGATGCATTATATTTAATTCCATATTCTGCATTAGGAATATCTTTTGCAACATTATATACAAAAAGTAATAATATCTTTTCTTCTATGAGTATGCATGCATTACATAATACTATAGCTATATTACTATACCTAATTTAATGAAAAAAATACTATACCATATATTAGCATTATTAATTATATTTATGATTATACTAATATATGGAAGATTTTTTGGGGTTAATGGTTTAAAAACAAACGAATACATTCTAAAAAGCAATAGTATTGATGAATATTACAATGGATTAAAAATCATCCATTTTTCTGACTTACATTATAAAAAAGTAATAACAGAAAAAAGAGTAAAAGATTTAATCAAAGAAATTAACAAACAAAAACCAGATATTGTTATATTTACAGGAGACCTATTAGATAAAGATTATGAATTAACAACAGATGATATATCATTTTTAATAAAAGAATTATCAAAAATAGAAACCACCTATGGATGCTATAGCATCATAGGTGATAATGATTACTTAAAAGAAGATGAAATCAAAAATATATATTTACAAAGTAATTTTACCCTACTAGAAAACGATTACAGTATTATTAAAAATCCTAATAACAAAAGTATAATAATCTCTGGAATAAGTAGTTACACTTATGATGAAGCAGATACAACCAAAATAGATGAATATTTAAATAATAACAATAATGACTCTTACAAAATAATATTAATGCATGAACCAGATTACATAGAAAAACTAAATTATAATTATGATCTTGCCCTAGCAGGTCATAGCCTTAATGGATCAGTAAACATTCCATTTATAAAAAAATTATTTCTAGAAGATAATGCAAAAGACTATTATAAACCTTATTATAAAGTTAATAATACAGACTTTTATATCTCAAACGGTATTGGAGTATCCAATATTAATTTTAGAATATTTAATACTCCATCAATAAATATATATAGAATATTAAAAGGATAATTTGAATATCTTCTTTTTTTTTACATATATTTAGATGGAGAGTGATAAAATGAATAATGGTTATTATCAAACAAATGGATTTCCAGGAGTAGGACTAAATAATAACACTATTCCCAATCAACAATCAGTACCAAGCTATGATGCAGCCTTAAAACAAAATATAATGTATAATAATGTTCCAGAAGAACAAAGTTACATTGAAAATATAATAAGACTTAATCGTGGTAAAATGGCAAGATTTCATGTAACAGTACCTGGATCTATCGAATGGCAAGATAGAGTCTTTGAAGGAATCGTAGAACAATCAGGAAGAGATCATATTATAATATCCAATCCTAACACTGGAGAATGGTATCTAATCTTAATGATTTATCTAGATTTCGTTACATTTACTGAACCAATCAATTATAACAAAGACTTCTATCTACAAAATAACAGTTGAAATAATATGTAATGTTTGCTATAATTATTGTAGGTGATCGTAAAATGGATGCTTTAATGTTAATATTAATTTTTATAATTTTAATAATATGCATATTATCAGGAATATATGCAGTACTATATAATAAATTTCAAGATTATGTAATACGTATAAATGAAGTAGAATCTAATATAGATACTATTTTAAGAAATAAATATGACACTATTAATAAATGTGTATCTATCATAAAAGGTAACGATGAAATAAACAATAAACTAGACAAAAATATGTTTGAAGAAATAGTAAAACTAAGAGCAAGAAAAATAAGCAACTTTGACTTAGATAGAAAATTAGTAGAAGCCAATAATCAATTTATAACAATTAAAGAAAAATACGAAGAAATAAATAAAAATGAAGATATTATTAAATATTCAAACGACTTAATAGATATAGATGACAGATTAAAAATTCATGTTAATTACTACAATAAAAATATAGCAGAATATAATAAACTAATTAAATTATTTCCTACTAATATTGTAGCAAGACTTTGTAAGTATCAAGAAAAACTTTTCTTTGATAGAAAAGATATGAGTGATGAAGATTATAATGATTTTAAATTATAAAGAGATAGATTAGTATACTTTCCAATCTATCTCTTTTATATTATTTTCTCTTAAAAATTTATTTGTCTTAGAAAAAGGTTTACTCCCAAAAAAGCCCTTATTAGCAGAAAATGGTGAAGGATGAGTTGATTCAATCACTAAATGTTTAGGATTAGTAATAAATGCTTTCTTGCTCCTAGCAAAATTACCCCAAAGAATAAAAACTACTGGAGTATCCTTCTCATTTAATTTTTTTATAATAGCATCAGTAAAATTCTCCCAACCAAGATTTTTATGAGAAGCAGGCTTATCTTTCTCTACAGTTAAAACTGCATTTAAAAGTAAAACTCCTTCTTTAGCCCAACACTCTAAATTACCAACATTACTTATAGGAATACCCATATCATCATATAATTCCTTATAAATATTTTTTAAAGACGGTGGTAATTTTACTCCATTAGAAACTGCAAATGCCAACCCATTAGCCTCTCCTACACCATGATAAGGATCTTGTCCTAAAATTACTACCTTCACATCATCATAATCAGTCAAAGATAATGCTCTTAAAATTCTTGATTTCGGCGGAAATATTTCCTTTTCCTTATATTCTTTATTAATAAATCTTACTATCTTTATAAAATATTCTTTCTTATATTCACAATCTAAAATATTATCCCAATCATTCCCCACAAATTTCATCTTAACTTACTCCCTTATCATATTCATCCTGAGTAGGACATATATTTTTTTCCTTAGAATTTTTTATTTCATTAATCTTAGAAACCTTATAACTAACTTTATTACTAGATGAATTAACATCTCTAACTATCCTAATACTACAATTACCCATATTAGCATTATCTTCTCTAACATTTAATATAACTTTCTGTTTATTACCATCTGTACTACCACTCAAAAAGCCATTACTTACTAACGTTTGAAGATTTGTTTCTATACAACTATATCCTTCGTCTGTACAATTATCAGTTATTTCAATTACATTATTACTTTTAGATATCATTTTGTTATCTACATCATAACTATATTGATACAACTTACTAGTATCATCCAATAATTCATTAGAATATACTTCCTCATATAACTCCTTAGCAGCTATCTTAATATCACCAACTAAAACTTCATAACTCTTTTGTTTACCATTATTAATAGAATTAAGAACAGAAGGAACTACCACAACCGATAATATAGTTATAATAGCAACAACTGCAATAACTTCTACCAAAGTAAAACCCTTATTATCTAATCTCATATAACCACCATAAACATTATATAATAAAAAAATATCCATTACAAGTGATATTTTTTATTTAACTATTCTTTCTAGTATCTACTAATATAATATCATCACCAATTTTTATTATCTGACTCCAAGAAAGTTCAGTATCCTCCTTATAATTAGCAAGTAATCTCTTACCTATCTTTTTATCCAAAAGAAGTTTTGTAATATTTCCCTTACTATCTACTATAAGATCAGATATACTTCCAACTCTCTTACCAGAAGAAATATCTATTATTTCTTTAGTTTGTAATTCAGACATATGCATAATAAATCACCAATAAATTTTATGAAACCATATCTTATATTATTAACTATTTAACATATTTTTTTATATTATTTATAGCATTCTTTTCAATCCTAGATATTTGAGCCTGACTAATACCTAATTCTTGTGCTATTTCCATTTGAGTTTTTCCTATTATAAACCTATTCTCTAATATTTGTCTATCTCTAGGCTTTAACTTATTCATAGCCTTCTCTATTGCTAATTTATGATCAAGATCATAATCCTGCTTTTTATTACTTAATTGATCACACAAATATATAGTATCCCCACCATCATTATATATAGGCTCATACATAGAAACAGGCTCCCTCAAAGAATCTATTGCATTACTAATCTCGTATTCAGTTACCCCTAAAATCTCAGATATTTCCTTATTAGTAGGTTCCTTTCCATTTGAGTCCATTAATTCTTCCTTTAACTTTAAAGTTTTATATGCTATATCTTTCACACTCCTACTAATTCTTAAAGAAGAATTATCTCTCAAGTATCTTTTTATCTCTCCCAAAATCATTGGAATAGCATAAGTAGATAACTTTACATCATAAGATGTATCAAAATTATCAATAGCCTTAACCAATCCTAAACAACCAACTTGAAATAAATCATCCATATTATCAGTCTTATTAGTAAACTGTTTTAAACAACTCAATACCAATTTTAAATTTCCCTGTATCAAATCATCTCTTGCAAATTGATTCCCTTCATTCATCTTTTTAAATAATTCTTTTGTTTCTTCATTAGATAATACCTTAATATTCGCAGTATTCACGCCACTTATATCTACCTTATGACGTGACATAAAAAATCTCCTTTCATACCTATATTGGTACAAAAAGAGAATTTATATTCACTAAAATTTTTAATAAATTCTATTCAACATTTTTAAAAATACTATTAATAAGGTCCTCAGCCTTTTTCACACATATATCATTATAATCAAGAGGTAAATTATATTTTTTTATAGCACTTACTAACTCTTCTAAATTATTTCCATTCTTATGTTTTAATAATAAATTTTTATCTTCCATTTCCACATATGAACCTAATCCGTCAACATCTTGGATATATATTTCATTTACTCCATTCGTTACTAATATATTATGATCTGAAATTCTAAAAGCTTCTTTATAACCAATACCACGCATAAATTCATATCCTTCTTGCACTGAATTAATATTACATTTAGTTTTCTTTTCGTTTATTATATTTCCCTTATTATCATATGTTTTATTTTTCTTTACTAAAGATATAGACTTACCTACAGTTTCTCTCACTAATACATTGTTTTTTAAAATATAATTTCTATTTCTTTTAGAGATTTTTACATTATTAGAAATCATATAAATATCATTCATAACAAAATCTTCTTGAATTTTAAAACCTTTACTAAACATTAATTCTAACAAATCCAAAGAATTAACTTCAGATCTTAAACATATCTCAACACTCATTATTTATCCTCCATTATTATCTTAAAAACTTTTCATTAATTTTAGTAGTATAATCACAATTACCAAACTTCATACATCTTATTTTCTTCTTAGCACTAGTATTAATTTCCTTAACATCATCAAATACTTCCCTTTTACCATCAAAAATAACTATTAAATCTTTTGTCCTTTCTACCGGAACAATTCTTATAAGTTTTGTATCTGGCACTATTATAGAACTAGTCAAATTATGGTATTTATTATTATTAAGAGGTGCTATTGGAGTTATTTCTAAAGCACTTAATTCATCACTAATAATGGAACCACCTAAACTCAAATTATATGCTGTTGATCCAAAAGGAGTTGAAATTAATATACCATCTCCAGTAAATCGTTCCAAAAAGACATCATTAATATAAACATTTAAATATGCAGTACCCAAATTTTTATCTCTTACAACAACTTCATTTAAAGAATTATAAACATAACTATTAGAACCACTAGAAATAACATTTTCCTCGTATCCGACTAATTTCTCATGATATTGATTATTTTGAAGAATACTCAAAAATTCATCTATATTATCAGGATATATATCTTGAGCAAATCCTAAAGTACCAGTATTTACCCCTATATAATAAATATCTTCATTAAAACAACATTCTCTTACCATATTTAAGAATGTTCCATCCCCACCTATAGCAATTCCCAAATCACAATCATCATCAACTATTATATATCCTAAATTAATTAATTTATTTTTAAGTTCTAATCCAACCATTTTAGATTTTTCATTATCACTAACAAATAATTTTATTTTAGTTATTTTTTTCATAACATAACCCTCCGATAAATAACTATATTATAACAGATATTTTCTAAATTTAAACCAAAACATTACAAAAAAGAGTTAAATTAAATTAACCCTTTAAATACTTAACTATACCTTCGATATCATTTATATCAAACTCACTTGTTTCTTGCTTAAACATATTTTTAATAGCTATCTTATGATCTTTTATTTCATTTTCCCCAAGTACTGATACATAAGGAATATTATTTTTATTAGCCCATTCAAAACACTTCTTAATCTTACGATTATTCATCTCAATTAAAACTCTTATACCATTCTCTCTCAAAGTATTAGCTAAAGATAAAACCTCTACATTAGTATCCATTGGTATTAAATATAAATCATATAAAGAATCACTATTTATATTAGCAGATTGAACCAATATTTCATATATAGGAACAAGACCAAAAGTCATACCAACAGCAGGATATTCATTACCATCATTAATAAAATTAGTAATAATCTTATCATATCTTCCACCAGCACCAATAGAAGAAGTTATTCTTCCCTCTTTATCAAAAACTTCCCAAATAGTACCAGTATATATTTCCAATCCCCTAGCCAAATAAGGAGTAAATCTGCAAATATCTAAACCTAACTTATCAATATAACTTTGAAGCTCTATTACCTCACTAATTCCTTCTCTCAACATTTGATTTTCACTATCTTTAAACATTGCTTCTAACTCATTTATATTTAATTTAAAATAACTAAATAATTGTTCTAAAGAAGACTTTTCTATATTATAAGAAGATAATTCATCTATTACACCATCTTCTCCTATTTTAGCAAGTTTATCAACAGATAATATAACTCTAGATATTAAACCATCATCTATATTACAAATACTAACTAAACCAGATAGCAATTTTCTATTATTCCACTCAATATAAATATCTATACCAAGTTCCTTATAGCAAGTATTAGCCATTTGGAAAAATTCAGCCTCTATCATACTTCCTTTTATTCCGCACACATCAACATCACATTGATAAAATTCTCTATCTCTACCTAACTTTACAGGACCATCTCTATATACCTTACCTATTTCATATCTCCTAAAAGGTAAATTTAAATCTTTATTAATACTTATAACTTTAGCAAAAGGAACAGTTAAATCATAACGAAGTGCCAAAGATCTATCTCCCTGATCCTTTAACTTATAAACCTCTTTTAATATTTCAGCACCACCTGCATACTTAGATGCTAATAAATCATAATAGCACAAAGTAGTAGTTTCTATTGGCATATAACCATAATTTTCAAAAACACTTCTTAATTTATTAGTAATCTTATTTCTTAATATTTGTTCCTTAGGTAAATAGTCACTTGATCCCTTAACATTTTTTAATTCCATAGTAAATCAACTCCTATATCTATATAAAAAAAAGAATTATAAACATATGGCGTCCCCGATTGGAATCGAACCAACGACCTATTGCTTAGGAGGCAATCGCTCTATCCTACTGAGCTACGAGGACATCCAATAAAATTATACTACTTTTATTAAAATTACTCAACCTAAAATTTCAAAAAAAAGAACACATTTAAGCATTCCTTAAAATTTTATATTTTCAATTACATAATGAACTACTATCTTTACCATACCAATTACATATAGCCTTTATTTTAGAAGAACTAAGACTATTATTATATTGTTTATTATATATATCAACAATATCACATTTACCCAAATTACCAAAACTACTAGAACTATAACCCATACCAAAATAATCATTATAAGCATTAGTAACACAACTACCAGTACTTTTAATTTCAATATGTAAATGTGGCATATAAGCATTACCAGTAGAACCTAAATAGCCTAATAATTCTCCCTTAGTAATCTTCTTACTAGTAACGTATTTAACAACTGATGATGAATATGCTGACTGTGGACAAGGACCAGCACTATTACCAACTTTAGAACTATCTTTAGGACAAGTAGAATAAGAATGACCTATTAATTTCTCAACATCATCACTAAATTTTTGTAAATGAGCATAAATAATAGTATTTCCATCATTAGTATATAATTTAACATAATTACCATAACTAATAAGCATATTAGATTTTCTAGAACTATACACTTGATAAAATACAGCAGTTCCATCACTAGCAGCATAAATAGAAGAACCTTCTATAGCCTTACCATTACTATCAAGTACACTAATATCATGAACAACTTTTTTAGAACTACTGCAACCAGGAGTAGTAGTTTCATATTGATAGCAAGAATTAGCATAATCTACACCTTGTAATGGAGAATAATATGTACCAGAAATTTCACCATAATTAATATTATCATCTTTAGAAGAAAATTTATTATATATAAACTCTATAGCTTTTCCCCTAGTAATTTTCTTATTAGGATAAAAATATTCACCAATAACAATATTATTCTGATAAGCCCATAACACTGCATTATAATAATATGAGTTACTCTTAACATCCTTAAAAGGCATATCCCCAGATACACTAGGACTACCACTTAATCTATATAAAAATGTAATAGCCTCACTATTAGTTAAAGCTTTATTAGGACTAAAAGTAGTACTTGAAGTACCTGAAGTAATCCCATTCTCAGAAGCCCATCTAACTGCATTATAATAATATGAATTACTCTTAACATCCTTAAAAGAAAATTCCTTACTAGAAACAGGACTGGAAGAAGCTCTCCACATAAATGTTACAAACTCCGCCCTAGAACAATTATTATTAGGCTTAAACTTAGAATTACCCGTTCCATAAGTAATCCCATTTTCTGAAGCCCAATTAACAGCGTCATAATAACTATCTCCTACTTTAACATCATTAAAACTTAATGCATTAACTTGCATACATCCAGAAATAATAACAAGCAATAATAAATATTTAATTTTTTTCATACCTATCCCCCTCAATCGAGACAATATAATAAACTAAAAATTAACTTTTGTCAACAGTTACTAAAGAAAAAGCAAAAAAATTAGTGTCAACTCTTCAATTTTCTATTTTTCTATTCTACTTTTAAATCTTAAATCTTTTGAATAATTTGTAAAAGATTTCTTTTTTGATAGTACTCTAACATGCTCCCTTATATCATCTCTACTATAATCTTCTTGTTCAATACTACCAACATAATAACACAAAGAATTATGATGTCCTATATTATCTGAAGTAGTCATGCCAAACAATAAGTATTCATCACTAAAATCTGATGCTTTCAAAGCGCCATCTACACGATTTTTATTTCGTGTAATTGCCCAAGTATTATCCATATAATATTGTTTTCCACTAATAGTAACTATATTCCACACATGTGAATTACCATATATACTTCTAACATTAACATTCATTATTGGATTGTTCAATAATAAAGTAGTTGTATTGGCTATAGCCATACATTTACCAAAATTTTCATTAACTACAGACTGAATTGAACTTACCTTTTGATTAGTAACTTCATCTTCATCTGCCTCTATTACATAAACTCTATCAGCATGAGATTTTAATCCTTCCTCAACATATTGAACTTTAGATTGAAGATAATTTGATACCAATAAGCATTTATCTAAATCAGATAATCCTTCCAAATCAACACTCTTAATTATTTCTTTCAATTTTTGTAGTGTATCTCTATATAATAAATTATCTCCATTAAGACTTGTCATAGTATCATATTCTTTATATCTCAAACAACGAACATTACAACTATTATTAAATCTTACACCCCACATAAAATAACTTAATGGAATATAAAAATTATGTCTATTAAATCTAGTTGTATCAATATATGAACGATCTTTATTTTGATAGTCATCAACTAATGCTAAATCTATAGTTTTTTCTAAATTATCCTCTAAAAATACAGCACTTTCATAATCCAAACAATTTATTTGACTAATACTCAAAGTTGAAATTATTTTTCTTAATAAATCTAAATTACTTACTACAACATCATAACTAACTAATATTGTTCCAGCAATAGATGATTTTATAAAATCATCACTTTTCCCAACAAAATCTTCTAATCTATATGTTTTATGTTTATTTACATTAACTCCAATATTTTTTCGTTTTGGCAAACTAGGTGGTGTACTCATATAATCACTCCTCTTTTCAAGTTAATATAATAAACTAAAAATTAACTTTTGTCAACAACTATTAAATAAAATAATAATAACAATAGCATATAATACGACATATAATAAATATGATTAATAAAAAAATCAAGCAAAAAAAATGTAAACTCCGTAAACTATTATTGATTTTGATAATCATTTTATATATAATATTACTTAAAAGAGATAACAGAAAGGATTATTTATCTCTTAGCGCTAGTCCCTTAATTGGGAGACGAGGATGATGCTTGTCGAAGTTTCAGCGGATGGCACCACGGTTAGCCCCGTTAGATATATTACAAAAAATAAAATCAAAATTATAACAAAAAATATATCGGCTAGAAAGAAGGTATTTATGTGTGGAATAATAGGATATGTAGGCAAAAAAAATAGTATCCCAATATTAATACAAGGACTTAAAAATCTTGAATATAGAGGTTACGATTCAGCAGGTATAGCCTACATCCAAAATGATAAATTAAAAATAGTAAAAGAAAAAGGAAAAATTGCCTCCTTAGAAAAAATTATAAATAAAAATGATTATAGTAACATTGGAATTGGACATACAAGATGGGCAACTCATGGAATATCAAATAAAACAAATTCTCATCCCCATCATCAAGGAAGTATTACTATAGTACACAATGGAATAATAGAAAATTACTTAGAACTAAAAACTATGTTAGAACAAAATGGATATAAATTCAAAACTCAAACTGACACTGAAGTTTCTGCAGCCTTCATTGACTATGAATATAAAAATACAAAAGATATTTTAAAATCTTTAAATAAAGCAACTGAAACATTCATTGGAAGTTATGCAATTGGAATAATTGTTAATAACGATAAAGATACATTATATGTAATAAGAAAAGATAACCCATTAATAATCGGAATTGGAGAAAATGAAAATTTTGTAGCATCTGATGTACCTACAATAATAAACTATACAAAAAAATACATAACATTAGAAGACAAAGAATATGCAAAAATAACTAAAGATGAAGTAAAAGTATACCTTAACAATAAAGAACAAGAAAAAGAAGTAAAAGAATTTAAACATAACTTAAATGATGTTTCAAAACATAACTATGAACACTTTATGTTAAAAGAAATTCATGAACAACCAGCAATAATTAAAAACTTAGTAAACACTTACTTCAAAGAAGACAAATTAAATACTAACCTATTACCAGAATTAAAAAAATATAATAAAATTTATATAGTAGGATGTGGAAGTGCATATCACGCTGGATTAGTAGGAAAATATCTAATAGAAAAATATGGAAATACAGAAGTAACAGTAGAATTAGCATCAGAATTTCGTTACAAAAAACTATTTATAGATAAAAACACCTTAGTAATAGCAATATCACAATCAGGTGAAACAGCAGATACTCTAGCCTCACTAAAAATAGCAAAAGAATTAGGTGCAAATACATTAGGTATTGTTAATGTTTACGAAAGCTCTATAGCAAGATTCGTTGATAATGTAATATACACAGAAGCAGACTCAGAAATAGCAGTAGCAACAACTAAAGGTTACCTAACTCAAGTATTTATATTATCACTTTTAGCACTTAAACTAGGTCTCGAAAAAAATATCATAAAGAATATTAAAGAAATTACAGAATACTACAATCAAGTTCCAAATTATCTAGAAAAATTAGTAAATATGGATTTAAAAAGAATAGCATCAAACATATACAAAAAAGAAAATATTTTCTTCCTAGGTAGAAATATAGACTATGCTTTAATGTTAGAAGGAAGTCTTAAACTAAAAGAAATATCTTACATCCATGCCGAATGTTATGCAGCCGGAGAATTAAAACATGGTACAATATCATTGATAGAAAAAAATACTCCTGTCATATCTCTAATCACAAATGATGAAATAAAAGATAAAACAGTAAGTAATATTAAAGAAACAATTGCAAGAGGATCTTACACTATATTACTTGTAAAAGATAACATAAAAATAGATAATTGTTATAATGAAGTAATATTATTACCACATACAATAGAGTTATTACAACCGCTTCTAAATATTATTCCTCTTCAACTCTTAGCGTATGAAATAGCAAAATTAAGAAAATGTGATATTGATAAACCAAGAAATCTTGCTAAATCAGTAACAGTAGAATAAAAGTAGAATCAAATATGACTCTACTTTTTTATATAAAACTTTTTAACATTTTTTGATATAATGAATAATCTTCATGACCAAATTTAACAAGTAAATCAGCATCCATCAAATCATTTATTTTAATAGTGCTACCCATATGCATACGAAGAACTTCTTTTAACATTTTACTAAATAATTTATAATCATTTAAAGTAAATTTATCTGAATTTTTATTAGCATCTTCCTGTAATGGTAAAGCATTCTGTAAAATTTGATCCAATATTGGATTAACAATTCTCTTAGGTTCAATATGAGCATATTGATTAAATGTATAAGAGTTATCATTAATTTTATTTTCATTGTTATAAGTATTTTTGCTAATTTCTTCAATTACATTATTATTAATAAACTTAGGAACCTCTATGATATTTTCACTTAAAGAAGGTGTTATTTCTTTCTCTATTTCAGTATTAACAACCTCACTAACACTTAAAGATTTATCCTCACTATCACAAAGTAAAACCGGATTAATTTTAAACTCATCCTTCACTTCCTGTGTAGGTTCTTCTAAGTTCAATTCTAAAGAATTAACCTTTAAACTAACAGGATTTTCTTCCAAAGTTTTATTTCCTTTATGTATAACAATAAATTCTGTAATATGATTAACAGCATACACTCCCACTATAGCAATTAACCATACAATATAAATATTCATACTAAGTTCTAACATAGAGACTAAATTAATATTAGTATACATTGAAGAATCAGAAAAAATATCTATCTTGTCATTAGCAATAACATTCAAATTTATTACTAAGAAGAAATTTAATATAAATGCCATAAAATAATTAATATTTTTATAAACTTTTGGCATTCTTCTACTAAAAGCAGATACAATAGAAATAACATAAGTTGAGATAATCATAAACAAATACACATATATAGATGGAAAATAAATATTAGTAAATATAATATCTATAAAATTATCAAAAGTCTTACTCAAGATATCATAATTAGTTAGTATTACTCCCAAAAAAGTAAGTACTAA
>CAVJSY010000065.1:0-4075 GCA_963652285.1 Oribacterium sp. | reverse complement strand
CAGTTCTTATTTTGTAGAATACTACTTAGGAATAATATTAAATGCTTATAAGGAATTTGCTTCAAGAATAAATATTGCCGAAAGCAAAAAAAAGACTTCCTATGATAAAATTATAAATATATTTAAAGATAATATTATTCCAATAGATAAATCATTTATAATGAACAAGTGTCCTAATTTAAGTGAAATTACAGTTGAAAGAGCATTAAATAAATTACTTAATGAAAATAAAATTATTAAAATCTCTAGTGGAAGATATACAAAATATAAATGGAATAATTAAATAAATCATTTAAAAAAATTCAAACATTTAAAATTAGTACAAGAAGTATTAAAAAAGTTATTGTTAAAAAAATTGTAAAAGGGATAGAAAATTATTTCAATAATAAAAAAATTATAGTATAATTATAATAGCAGGTGAATGTCTATGGAAAAAGTATACTTAAAATATGATGATGTAAGACCATATGTAGAATGTGACTATGGACCAGTTTGGGAAATGCTATATCTAGGTCCATTCTACCCATTAAGAAAAAAAGATACAAAATTCTTCATATTAATATTATTATTACAAATAGCAATATCTACAATAATGCTTATAATATTACCTCCACCAGCAAGCATCGTAACTTGCCTAATAATGATATTCTTAATAAATCTATTATTTTCTCTTAATTATAACATGATAATAATAGAATACCTTTTAAAAGAAGGATACTATCCAATGGACTATAAATCATCAGATAAACTAATAAAAAAAGGAATATACTTCAAATTACAATAGTATATTCTTTTCTTTTTTTAAAATTCAAAATATTTAAGTTCTAACTTACTATCACAGTCAAGCCCAGTTAAATAAGATAAATTCTTAAATATAACATTCAACTTTCTTTCATTAATATTACCACTACTAAGCATTCTATCAACTTCTTCTATAGCGTACTCACACTTATCTATAGCCATATTATATAAATCAAAAAATGAATAAGTATATGATATCTTTTTATCACAAGGATGAAACCATTTATCATGATCCATATTTAAATACATCTTCTTTTTCTCATAATCACCCCTATAACTAAAAGATTTAATCTTAGTAATCCACTTAGGAGTAAAACTATCAATAAAACTATAAAATTTCTTTTTTATTCCAAAATAATCATAACTAATAATCCTAAAAAATAATCTCATATCATTAATAGATTTTAAATATACCTTCCACATATCATCCTTATTATTATCATAAAAAATAGAATAAGTATAATTAATACACTTCTTAAGTTCACTATCCATACCATTAACATTTAAAAACATCTTATGTATCTTATACTTACAAGGATTAATCTTTTCTCTATCATGTATCATATATCTATCAATAAAAAATTCCATATCAAAATGTAGGGCATTATATTTATAACTACTAACATCCTTAGAATTAAATTTACCAGTCTTATAAAAAATAAAAGGATGACACATAGAATCTAAAAAGTAATGGCACATATATCCATATAAAAAACTAACTACAGAAGATTTATCATATAAATTATTATCATTTATATAATAAATAAGCCTCTTAAAAAAGCACCTAGTATCTTTAGTATGTACTGTACTCCCCAAATCAAAAATCTTTTTAGCCTCTTTCCCTATAAAATTATTATAAAAATATAAAACATCAGGTCCTTGACAAAACATCTTATATAACTCTATATCTTCACAAAATCTATCTTTAATTTTAGCATTTAATTTATCATATACATCCATCCCAAAATAAGTATGAGTAACTGAACTAGGCATATAACCACTCCCATCACCAACTAATTATATCACAAAATAATCTACAATATTCCAAAAATAATATCAATTTTATAATGTTTATGATATAATGTAAAAAGTAGGGTGATACACAAATGGAAAAGAATTTTAAAACAATAGATGAACAATTAGAAATATTAAAAACAAAAGGATTAATTATAGAAGATGAAGAAGAAACAAAAGAAATATTACTAAGAGAAAATTATTTCTTCATAAATGGATATAGAATATTACTAATGAATTCTTATAGCGACAAAACCTTTGTACCAGGAGCAACCTTTAGAGAACTATACTCAATATTCTTATTTGACAGATATTTTAGAAATATATTATTCAAAAATATGATGATAATAGAAAATCAATTAAAATCAGTAATATCATACCAATTATCCAAAAAATATGGTTATCATGACAAAGACTATCTAAATCCCAAAAACTTTACACAAGATAAAACAAAATCAAGAAGAGTAAGAGATTTAATAGAAAAAATGAAAAGACAAGTAAGAGTAAACGGTGCTCATCATATGGCTACAATGCACTACATGAATAACTATGGTTATATACCACTATGGGTATTAGTAAAAGTACTATCATTTGGAATAGTCTGTGAATTATATACAATATTAAAACCAGAAGACCAATTAGCAGTAGCAGATATCTTTAATACAACACCAGAGTATTTAGAAAATTTCTTACCAATATTAGCAAATTACCGTAACCTATGTGCCCATGAAGATGTAGTATATGAACATCGCACTGAAAAAACAATATTTAACACTATTTATCATGAAAAATTAGAAATACCAAGAATGGATGATGAATATATCTATGGAAAAAATGATATTTTAGCACTACTAATAATATTAAAATATTTACTAAGAAAAGAAGATTTCAGATTATTAATGAAAGAAATAGAATATGAAATAGAAAAATTAGACGGAAGAATAGACTCAATTCCAATAGAAAAAATAATGGATAGAATGGGAATACCTTCTAATTATATGGATTTAATAGAATTATAAAAAGTAGAAAAGAGGTATGTAATGAAGAAAAATAATATTATAACAATCATAATAGTATCAATATTATTATCATTTCTTTGTGGCTTTATTGGATCATATATAGTAATAAATAATACCACCATAGGCCAAAATGTAATTAAAAATATAACAAAATCAAACTATACTGACAACTCTATAGCAGATGCCGTTGATAAAATATATGACGCTACAGTAGTAGTAGAAGGATATAAAGAAAATACTCTAGTATCAACAGGAACAGGATTTGCCTATAAAAAGGAAAATGATACAGCATTTATAATGACAAATAACCATGTAGTAAATGACTGTGATTCCGTAAAACTAATATTATCAGATAATTCTGAGATAGATGCTAGTATAAAAGGAAAAGAAACATATTCAGATATAGCAGTACTTACAACAGACGCAAATAAAATAAAGAAAATTGCTACTCTTGGTAGTACCGAAAAAATAGCTTCAGGAGACACAGTATTCACAATAGGTTCTCCCCAAGGAGCAGAATTCTTTGGAACAGTAACAAAAGGAGTACTATCATCCAAAGACAGACTAGTAGCAGTAAGTTATTCCAATCAAGTATCAGATTACTATATGAAAGTATTACAAACAGATGCCGCAATAAATCCTGGTAACAGTGGTGGCCCTATCTGTAACATAAATGGAGAAGTAATAGGTATAACAAATATGAAATTAGTAGATAATTCAGTAGAAGGAATGGGATTTGCTATCCCTATTGAAGATGCTATATATTATGCTAACATATTAGAAGAAAATGGCAAATTATCTAGACCATATGTAGGAATAAGTATGATAGATATAACTGATGAATATACATTGTATCAATATAAAGTCCAAGTACCTTCAAATATTACTAAAGGAATAGTAGTATTAGAAGTACAAGACCCTTCTCCCGCTAAAACATCAGGATTAAAAAAAGGAGATATAATAACTTCTATAGCAGGAAATAATATAACCTCAGTAGCAGATTTTAGATATGAATTATATAAACATCAAATAGGAGAAGAAATAGAAATAAAATTCATAAGAAATAATAAAGAAAAGAAAACAACAATAAAATTAGAAGAAAATAAAGACTCTTAATGAGCCTTTTTTAATTGTACAATACATCATATATGTAAATAATACTAAAGTATAAATTTAAACTATTGCTATCTATTATCTATTATAATTAATTATTTTTTTATATCTATACCATATCCATTATG